>JACDGI010000033.1 GCA_013821665.1 Anaerolineae bacterium | reverse complement strand
GTATTATCTTCGACGGACAAGCGCAAATGACGCGATGGTGCGATACCTGCGGCCTCATCATCAAATTCCGAACGCATGTTGATGGATGCGGTTACACCACGCTCGGTCAGCACTTTCCAACCGCGTTTTTGATACTGTCCTGCAACGATGATTTGCGGGGTGATTTGGCTGTAGCGGATCATCGGCGCACCCGTCAATGCCCGTGTGAAGAAATCCCACAATCCGCTGATGACAACATTCGGAGCTTGCAGCACCAGCCCGTATTCAAGGCTGGTAAATTGTTTCCATAGATCACGTAATACAGACTTTCGTTCGAGATGAGTTTCAGGGTCATGGATGGGTTGTGGTACGGTCATTGAACTTCCTGACGTGGAACAACTACTTTAACCGATTGCGGCAGCACATGTGCTTTGATTACTTGGGGTTCAATTTGCTCGCCATCAATCGAAATGGACTGCGGCGGATCGGCTTCAACGGTAATTTCTTTGCCCTGCCGGTGCATGATTTGTGGCTGCTCAGTCGAGTCCGCCCGCGTGAGAATTGAGGCGGTAATGTTTAATATGGTTTGCAGATTAGCGTCGGTAAAAACCACCACGTCAATCAAACCATCAGCCACATCTATTTTATGTGAGAGTTTCAAACCATCGGTGGACATATTGCCGGAATTTGCCACCATACAGCTTACACCATCGACCTCTTCAGTCTTACCATCCACCGTAATTTTATAGTGGGCGGGTGTCAAGGTTCGCAACTCATTGAGTGCATTATAAGCATAGGCCAACACTCCAAAGCGATTTTTGAGTTCTTGATCAATTTTGGTCATATCCGCTTCGAAGCCGATTCCCACTCGCAGCAAAAACGACTGCTTATTCGCTGTCGCCATATCAATGGTCCGAATAGAATACTCTCCGCTCGCAACTAACGTCACTGCCGCTGCCAGATCAACCGGTATACCGAGTTCTCCGGCCATCGCATTACCAGTACCACCGGGAAATATGGCTAATGGCACGTCCGTTCCGCGCAGACCATCCGCCACTTCCATAACGGTTCCGTCACCGCCATGTGCCGCGATCATATCCCAACCCGCTTTTGCCGCTTCTTTTGCCAATTGTCGTGCATCATTGGCTTTATGGGTCAGTTTCACATCCCACTGAATCCCGGCCTGATTCATCGCCGTGTTCAGTAAACCAAGAAATGGGCGGTCAACCCCCGCCGCTGGATTAATAATAACCATCAGTTTCTTAGGTATCGAAGCATTGGGCATTTACATTCCTTAATTGGCGATAGAGAGTGTTTAAATGAACAGCTTGAGCTTCTCGAAGTCTTTCTGTAGTGTCACCTTTTGGCTGGCACTATAAAGCACCACCGCCGGATGATACAACGGCACGATATGAATCTCACCATAATGCATACGAGTCTTGATCAATTTGCCGTGTAATTCGCCGATTGTTTGGCGCTTTTCCGGCAAATCCAATCGCTTCAAAATGTATTGCATGGCGAAACGCCCTAAGGTGGCAATCACGGCTGGCTGGATAACATCAATAATACGGTCTACAAATGGCTCGTAAAAAGCAATTTCTTCCAGCGTGGGTTCACGTTTGGTAGGTGGACGATCAAGCACGATATTCGTCACATACACATCGTCCCGTTTGAGGTTGATACTTTTCAGCATTTCAGCCAGTATTTCACCAGATGGCCCTATAAATGGCCGACCGACTTCCGCTTCATTCTTCCCCGGCGATTCACCGATAAAAATAATATTCGCGTCCGCGCTGCCTTCACCAATCACCGGAAACAAGCGATTCTCGATACGGAATTTATAAAGCGGCGATTCGGTTGCGCCCACTAAATCAAGGCGTACCTGCTTGAGTGCCGCCTCCTTCTGGTCAAGCATCTCTTGGTTAGCACGCGGCTTATTATTCTGCTTGGTTGGCGCTGCATCCTGAATAACCTTCACTAGCTTTTGAACATCTTGTGCGAAGTGCTGCTGCGTCAGTTCTAAGGCATTGCGGCGGGCAAAAAGCAGTAAATCTTCCGGTAACTCAGTTGGGGTAGGCATCCTCGCCCGACCGACCAACACCGGAATAACCACTTTTTTCTGCTTCAAAGCGCTGCCGATTTCGATACGCACAAAATCATTCCATTGGTCTAAGCGCCGTTCCCCGCGCTCATCCTTTATATCCACCCATTGAGGGCCGATCATCGCGATAAGTACATCACAGCCTGCGATAGCTTTTTCCAATGTTTCGACAAAATCTGCACCGGGTGGAATACTGTCCACATCCATAAAAATATCTTGTGTTTCGAAGTGCTGCGCGAGATGGTCATATAACCGTCCAACATAACCTTCACTGTCTTGCCTACGATAATTGATGAAAATACGAGTCATAGCCTAAATGCTCCCCTCAATAATCTCATTAATTATTGTACAAGCAAAAACCCGCAGAAAGAATCTATTGGCACTTTATACAGATTAACGCCTTTAAAATGACTACGAACGCGCATCATACGCCTTTCCGAAGTTGCATTTGTACGTACTAAACACATAAAACGCACTAACTTTCAGAAGTAATGTACAAGGCTCAAACGACACACTTTAGCGATAATCACCAAATGTTCCAATGTGAATATTCTCACGATACAAGTAAGTCTCTCTGAGGATCGTCTAGGGATAGCACAAGATTGTGTAGTCCTTTTTTTCTCGTTTTCAATTCCTGCGAAAGGTGCGTACAAATGCCAGAACTGCGTGATTTCCTCGAGATTTCCTATGGTCAGCTTGAAGAAATGAATCTCGCCGCCAAAGAAGACCGTGTCAACCGGGTTGCTGCGGGCAAAATTCAAGATAAACGTATGAAGTATCTGACCGATACCACAAGCATCAAAGCGGTTACCGTCTGCTTTGTCGATCTTGAAGGTCGTCTGCATATGCTCGACTATGACAAAAAGTTCCTGCTCAAGTCGGCTGATAATCTGACCTTTGACGGCTCGTCCATTCGTGGTTTCTCGCAGCAGTCGGAATCGGACTTGCGCCTATCACTGGATTGGTCGGCGTTCTATAACCTGCCCTCGGATGTTTTTGGTTCGGGTAAGGTGCTGGTCTTCGGTGAAGTTTTGAACCGCGATGGCTCACCCTATGAAGCCGACATGCGTTCACGCCTGAAGGGCTACCTGAACGGTCTTTACGAATCACAGGGCATCGTTGCCAACGCTGCCAACGAAATTGAAGGTTTCTTGTTCAAGGGTCGCTATGCCGAGCAGGAATATTCAAAGACCGGTAAGTTTGAATTCCTGAGCCAAGGCGGTTATTACAACTCGCTCCCCGGCGACCCACTCCGCAGCTACATCGATACCGTGGCTGAAGTGCAACGCGCTCTGGGTTTCGCCAATGAAAAAGATCATCCAGAAGTTGCGCCGTCACAGTTCGAGATTAACTACTCCTACACCGAAGCCTCGGCTGCTGCTGACCAGATCATTCTGTATAAGCTCATCTGCCGTCAGGTTGCTTACAGCCTCGGCATGACCGCCAGCTTCCTGCCCAAGCCCGTCACCGGTGTCAACGGCAGTGGTATGCACACCAATTTGTCCATCTCCAAGAAGGGCAAGAACCAGTTCTTTGATGCCGCCGGACAAGATGGCCTTTCAACACTTGGTTGGTCATTCATTGACCGCATCTTGAGCAGCGCGCTGGACATCTGCCTCGTCATCAACCCCAGCGTCAATTCGTATCGCCGTCTTGACCCACATTTCGAAGCCCCGAACCAAATTAAGGCTTCGGCAATTGACCGTGGTTCGATGGTTCGTATTCCGATTGGTAACGAAAAGTCGGCTCGTGTTGAAGTCCGTTCGATTGCGCCGGATGCCAACCCTTACATGGCGCTCTTTGCCTTCTTGAAGACCGGCATCGAAGGCCCGATCAGCACCAAGAAGAGCAGCAAGGTCATTCCGATTCTGCCCGACAACATCTACGACGCTATTACCTACTTTGAAAACAGCAAGTACGCGGCTGATTTGCTCGGTGCGGAAATTCAGGGTCGCTATGCTGACTTGAAGACCGGTTCGGCTGACCGCTGCGCGCGTAAGCTCGGTACACTCATTAAGCCATCGGAAATTCAATTCCATCATGAGGTTTACAACCAGAGCCTCTGGAACGAATTCTAGTTCGTAAGCACAGTTAGAAGACAAAAAGGCAGATCATTAAATGGTCTGCCTTTTTTATTGTCATTCGCTCAACTTGCATTTGTAACAATCCCGTAGCAAGCCTTCATTGCCAAGGAATTAATTCGTGTAAGCGAGAGAACTCTGTTACAATGTACTAATAAGCTTTAGCGGTCGGAAATTGGTTGAGGTCTGGTATGATGCGACAAAAATCTATTTTCATTTTATTCATTTTATTGCTGCCCATACTCGGTATCATCCATGCACAATCCGACGAACTTGCCGCTACCCTCGAAGTTTTATCTTCGGGTGTGGAAGTGCAGCGTGTCAACACCACTAATTGGATTGCCGTCAAATTGGAAGCGATTGTGGGCGTAGGCGACACGATCCGTACCGATAAAACAGGTAAAGCCCGCATCACCTTTTTTAGTGATGGTGTAGACACCGAGCTTGAAGAAAACACGGAATACCGGATCACCCGTTTTGAAGGAAAAGATGCCTCGTTTAATATCGGGGCTGAAGTCGTGGTTGGTCAAACCTTACAACGCATCGGGCGTGTTCTCGACAGCAATTCCAGTTATGATATCACCACACCTAGCATGGCGCTGGCCGCGCGTGGTACCGAATTTACCATCCGTGTCAATGATGCCGGACGTGCAGCCACCCTTGTATCCAAAGGCGTTGTCAAAGCTGATGCTGAATCTGCTACTGCTAACGTGCCGCCCGGTTATGGTATTCGTCGTGACGCAGGTAAGCCGCTGAGCGAGGTTGTGCAAGCTACCACCTTCGATCAACTTGACGCGGCTTTGGATGGCTGTTCGGCTTCCGTGAAAGTCGATGGCGATTTTAGCCTTAACGTGCGTCAGGGTGCTGATCTAACCTTCCCGATGGTGGGCACCATCGCACCCAATATTATTGATCGCTTCTTCGGTAAAACGACGACCAACTGGTATCGCATTCCCTTCCGTGGCGGTTATGGCTGGGTAGAATCGGCCAGTGCCAAGCTTGTAGATGGTTGCAGCGGCTTGCGCCAGTTTGCCGATAAATATGGACCGGAAGATGTGAAACTCTACCAATCGCTGGGCAACCCTATTCAACCCAGTGACCTTCAACAAGCACCAGAGTCGACACCAGAAAGTACACCCTCCTCGTAGTCAGGTAGCCTGATGCAGCCTCTATCAACATGGTTGTGGAATTTCAAAACCCGTATCGGCTTTGGTGCGGGTTTATTGACAGCCGTGTTCATCCTGATTATGTGGCTCAACGGTTTTTTCACTCAGTCCCAATTGCGTCTGAATGATTTGTTTTTTGTTTCCGCCGACACCACCAATCATATTGTCCTTATCGCTCTTGATGATGCGACCCATAATGTTTATGGGCGTTCGCTCGCCGCATGGCCCCGTACCGTCTATGCCAACCTCATCAACACATTGAACCAAGATCAGGCACGGGTCATCGCCTTTGATATTCTCTTTGACCAGCCCAGTGACCAAGATGAGTCAGTCGTAGATGCCATTGTTAAAGCACGTCAAAGTGATACGCGTACCCGCTTCATCATGCCGCAGGTTGGCGCTAATCAAACAATCTCATCAACTTCGACACATGGATCTGACATAGCAGCCATACATTTCAACAACACATTAGTACCCATACCTGCGTTTACCGGGGTTGTCGATTATGTGGGTTATGTGAATGCCTTTACCGATGTGGATAGCGAGGTGCGACGGCAGATCTCATTAGTTGATAATCACGGCACAAGCGGTATTTCATTTGACATCGCCTCTTATCTTGCGTGGTTACGCATTCCCTCGGCTGCCACTTCACAGGTCATAAAATCAGAGTCCAATCATCTGCAAGTCGCCTCCATCAGCATTCCGGTAGACGAACATGGTCTCTGGCAGCAGAATTTTTTCGGTGCGCCCAGTAGTACATCCCAAAATTCTTTTCCAGTTTATTCTGCTCTGGATGTCATTAATGGCAGCATTCCAGCCAGCGCTTTCCAAGATAAGTTGGTATTGGTTGGCTTGATGAATACCACTGCGGCCACTGACCTCTATCCAGTACCATCCAGCCTCAATGGGCAGCTCATGGCGGGTGTTGAAATCCACGCCCATGCTATTGAAAGTTTGCTGCAAAACAAAATCCCATCGACGCAATCTCGCCTCTCACAAGCCATTATGATCGCTTCGCTGGCGCTAGTTTCCAGTCTGATTTATGCCCATTTGAAATGGTATTGGATGCTTCCGGCTGCGACGCTCATGCTGGCACTCCTGTTTATCATCGGCTCGGTACGTTTCAGCAGCCAACTGGAATTCATCAATCTCTTTTACAGCACGCTGGCGCTGATTATCCCGCTGATCATTAATGTTTTCGCAGAAGTTTCTCTCGAATTCAACCGGCGCAATAAGGCTGAGTTTTTGCTCGAAAGCGCGATGGAAGTCTCGTCGCAGCGTATGGTTATTGACCGTATCTTACCGTCTGTGGCTGGCGATATTCAACGTGTCTTAAAAGCCACTACCGGCGCGATTTGGCTGGTCAGCGACCCTCCCCGGCTCACTAACCCTCAACATACATGGGGCAACGCCGATGCACTTGTCGACCACTTCCAACAATTGGCGACGCGTGTCCAGCACGATCAACAATCTGCCCGTGATCAGGATTATGCAGCCGTACCGGTCATCTGGAAAAAGCACCTTATCGCTATTTTAGCGGTTCAATTTCCATCAAAGCGCAATTTTATTCAGATTGGTTCGCGCCTGCGCTTGCTGAAGTCGCTAGCTGAACATGTCGCGCCTAATCTGGATAACGCCGCCCTTTACACCCGTACTCAAGAGCAAAATACGCTGCTAGAAGCCGTGTTAGGTGGATCACCGGCGGCTATCATGGTGCTTGAACCCGATTTAAAGATCATCAAACTGAATAAGGCCAGTGGGGGCGAGTTAGCCGAAGCCGGTGACATTGCACTTGGAACATCCTTCGTCAACTTGCTTAACCGCGTCGGCATCGACACCGATACACAGGAATCAATCGGCAGCGATTTTCAAACCTATAATACCTTTCGCAAAGAAATAAAAGTCGGTAAAAAAGTCTTCAATCTGGACGCTGCCAAACTGGATTTTGGTGACTGGGTGGTTATTCTCAACGATGTGACCGCTTTAGCCGAAGTCAGCCGCCTCAAAACCCAGATGGTTCGGATGACTTCACACGATCTGAAGAAGCCGCTTTCACGCGTGCTGGGTTACGGCAGCTTACTTCTGGACGATGATAAAGAATCACTCAATGTCCAACAGCGGCAGTATCTACAACGCATGTTCCGCGCGGGTGAAGAAATGCTGGAACTGATTAACGACATTCTCGACCTCGAACAACTGCGTTCCAGCCACATCAAAACCAAGCTGGTTTCTGTACCAGCCGTCTTGAAAGAAGTCATCGAGCGTTATCAGCCCGATATGGAAGGCAAGAAGCAAAAACTTCAACAAGAAATCGCAGCCGATTTGCCAGAAGTTGTTGGAGATCCTTTACTTCTGTCGCAAGCGTTGAGTAATCTGGTCGAGAATGCTATAAAGTATACGCCGGAAGCCGGTACGATTACGACGCGATTGTGCCAACAAAAAAACTATCTTCGCGTTGAAATCGAAGATACGGGTTTTGGCATTCCAGAGTCCGCCCAAAGCCAGCTCTTTCAAGAATTTTATCGGGTACGCTCCCGTGATACAGCCCATATCGGTGGGACGGGTCTGGGACTCAGCCTAGTACGCTCTATTGCCGAAGCACATAACGGGCGCATCGGAGTCAATAGTCAGGAAGGTGTCGGCAGCACGTTCTTTATCGAACTACCGATGCCGCAGGAGTCATAATACATGCGTTTACGCCTAGGATTGCTCGCATTCACGCTCGCTTTCGCCATCGCTCAAACCTCTGTCAGCGCTCAGCAGCCGGTCGCCGCAGCGGTCGAAATTACATTTGATGGTGTTCAGCTTCAACGGGCCAACACCCGGGATTGGCTATCATTGCCCGTTGGCGCACAGGCCCCGTTCGGCATTGGTGATACGCTACGTACCAATAAAACGGGACGTGCGCTGATTAGCTTTGCCAAGGCCGCCGAAACATTACTCCTGCCCGGCAGTGACTATCGACTGATAGGCTTCAACCAAACCGATAAACAGCAGTTGAATATCTCTTTAGATTTAATCAGTGGACGTAGCATCCAGCACATCTTGGATGCTTCTGCCCTTGCCAGCTACCAGCTTAAATTGCAGCATATGACTCTTCAGCAGCCGACGATGCTGTTTGCCACGCAGGTGCAGCCCGATAGCGCCAGTGATGTGATCGTCGCGCAAGGCAGCCTTAGTGTTAGCAAAGACAGCAAAACTGTTGGCCTAAAGGCGGGTAGTGGGCTGCGGGCGATGGATACATTAGGCGAAATCATATCCATCGCAGCACCTCAAGGTTTTTCTTTTCTGTCCGTCACGTCTGCCACTTGCAGGGGAATCGCCAACGCAACCCTCCCCGGTGAAGAAAGCGTGGCTGTTCGCATCGGCCCCGGCGAGGATTATTTAAACCTCGGCAACATCCCCAACGGCACACGCGTGGCGATTGTTGGCAAGATGGATAGCGGCAGCCGTTATTTGACACCATTTCTGAGCAGCTATGGTTGGGTAATCGCTAACGGTATAAACGTCGACTCTTGTGATACCATACCTATAGTACCTGCCGAAGCCCAGATCATAAACGGTGTTATCAATCCCGCAGCCTTTGAAATGGATCTTCTCACACCCTTTTTTGGAACACCTGCACAAAATGTCCAATTCTACAGTTACCAATAAATTGATCCGTGTTTTACTCATCGATGATGATGCCGACGACTACATGATGGTTCGTGACATGATTTCGGCTATGTCCAGCAGCAAATTCCAACTGGATTGGGAGGCCGATTTCAATGATGCCCTGCCGATCATGCAGAAACAGGAACATGATGTCTACATCGTGGATTATGTTCTCGGCGAAAAAAACGGCCTTGATCTCATTCGGGCGGCTTTCCCGAATGGCTGCAACTTACCGACGATCCTGCTGACGGCGCGTGGACGGCGTGATATTGACGAAGAAGCCCTGACCTTGGGCGTGACTGAGTATTTCGATAAGGCTGACATTCGACTTCCCCTGCTCGAACGGGCGATCCGATACGCCATCAACAACAAACGCATTGAAACTGATCTGCGCAAAAGTGAAACGCTTTTTCGTTCACTCATCCAATCGGCGGCTGATTACATTCAGGTACTCAACCTTGAAGGGATGATTACCCGAACCAACCCTGCTACTTTACGGGGCGCGGGTTATGCTGAGGCCGAAATCGTGGGTCATCCGTTCGAAGAATTCCTGACACCGGCCTCGAAAACGCAGTTGAAAATCCAATTTCCGAGCATTTTGAAACAGGGCGACAGCCGTCAAGAGATCGAGTTTTTGCATAAAGATGGTTCAATCCGCCACATGGATTGTTCGTGGGCAGTCGTTCGTAATGTCGACAGCCAGTATGTAGTGGTCATCCAGCGGGACATCACTGACCGTAAGCGAGCCGAAGAAGCGTTACAAGAATCGCTCGTGCGTGAAAAAGAGATGAGCGAACTCAAGAGCCGCTTCGTTTCCATCGCTTCACATGAGTTACGCACACCGCTTTCGACCATCCAGAATAATATCTACATGCTCAAGAACTATGCACACAAATTGGATGATGTCGCCCGTGAAGGCAAGTTGGATAAAATCCAGTTAATGGTCGAACATATCACCGAATTGCTGCAAGACGTTCTCTCGCTCAACAACATCGAAACCGGTCGCAGCGAGTTCAATCCAACGCCTGTCCAAATGGATACCTTCTGCCGCGAAATTTTGGATGAATATCTGCGCGAAGAAAACCAAACTCATACCTTTAATTTTGAGTACGCTAAACCGGTCAAAACCACGATTGACCCGCGCCTAATCCGGCAGGTGATCACCAACCTGATTGATAACGCGATCAAGTATTCAAAGGCTGGCACCATCGTTTCCCTGACATTATCAGTGGAAGGCGACAAGGTGCTGGTTAAAGTTACCGATCAAGGGATCGGCATTCCTGAGGATGATAAGCCGCGTATGTTCCAACCCTTCCGTCGGGCGGGCAACGTCGGCGATACCATCGGTTCAGGACTTGGCCTTTCGATTATCAAACAGGCGGTTGAACTGCACGGTGGTACTGTGAATTTCACCAGCCAAGTCAACGTTGGCACAACCTTTATAGTGACAATCCCTGCTTAATCGGCGCTGTCAAAAGTTCGAAATATTGTAGTTGTTGCAGTTGTTACTGCATTTGTTGCAATTTTCGCATTATTCCCGCTGAATTGCACGGCGGGAACACGGGAGTAAGGCGCTGAATTGACATTTTGTGTCGGCGGGAAGCCCGGCTATTGCCGCTGAAATGACACAAATGCAGCGGATTGCTCGGTCAATGCCACCGCCGTGCAATTCGGGTCTGCCGCTGCCGTTATTGCTTTCATTTTTTGGTGTGACAGATTGGCAGTTGGTGACATGTAGCGGTCTCCGACATAGTTCTATTCCTCTTCCATTTTAGAACATAAGTTCATACATTGTCAACAGGATTCGGTTCGAGTTTTCAAACCTAGAAGTACCTCATTTGTAGAGATAAGAACCTACCTGAAAATTAAAAGCAAAATGCCGGACGCGATATATCGCGTCCCTACAAATACGCTTTTTGCGGACGACATAAAACCTTCAATTTTAGACAAAGACGTGAGAGGCCATTTGAAAAGGTTGATACATACCATACAGGGCGGGTCAGAGACCGCGCCCCTACGGGAAAACCATATCCATTTACAATGGTGTCTCTTTGGTAAATAGGACTTTTCAAACGGCTTCCGAATATTCAGACAGGTTATCAGGGTTTTTAAGGCGTTTATTTATAACTCTGGTTAATTAAGTCGGCGGCTACTTTACCAGAGAGCATGACCATCGGCACACCACCACCCGGATGGGTCGTTCCACCCGCGAAATACAAACCTTGAATATCCACTGCCCGATTATGTGGTCGACGAAAGGCTGATATCCTAGGATTGCTCGACCAACCGTATAATGCGCCACGCCGCGCACCGGTCAGCCGTTGCAAATCCAATGGTGTGAGTATACGCTCTGCGCGAATCTTTTGCCGAATATCAAGCCCATGCCGTGTCAGAACATCTAACACACGATCACGATATACAGGTGCCTGTGTCGTCCAATCATAGTGGCTGCCGAGCGGCGGCGCGTTGACCAACACAAACCAATTCTCACAGCCTTGCGGCGCATCGGCTGCATCCGTCTTGCTGGTAATCGATACGTACACCGTTGGATCGTCTGGCGGCACACCATCTTCAAAAATCGACTTAAACTCACGCGGATAATCATTTGAGAAAAAGATATTGTGATGCGCCAGTTGTGGATGCTGGCCTTCGATACCCAGCAGCAAAATGAAGCCTGAACACGAGGATTCTTGTGCGGTCAGTTTGTGCAGTTGTTTACTGGCTGGCAGCAGCTTTTCGTACACCGTCGCCACATCGACATTCGCTAGGACAACATCGGCATCAATCCGACTGCCATCCGATAATATCACGCCAGCCGCGCAATCATTTTCGACAATGATTTGCTGCACGCCGCAGTTGGTGCGAATTTGCACGCCCAACTCACCTGCCAATCGCTCCAAGGCACGAGCAATTGAATAAATACCGCCGCGTGGATACCACACACCTTCATTTAATTCGACGTGGGCGATGACATTGAGCGTGGCTGGCGCACGATAAGGACTCGCCCCCACGTAGGTGGCAAATCGTCCGAGTAACTGGCGCATATGGGGCGAATGTACAAAGCCGTCAATCGCTCCCTGCATGGTTCGCAGTGGATCAACGCGCAGCATATCAGCCGGCGAAACCCGCATAAAACTGGCCGGTGTCGGCGGTTGGTCATAGATAAATACGGGTCCGGTGATGCGATGCAGCCGCGCGGCATAGGCCAAATAGTTTAAATAGCCTTCAACATCTCGCTCATCTAAGACGCGAATTTGTTCAAGCATCCTCGGCAGATCACGGGAACAATCCAAGACTGTGCCATCGGGGTAAAAATAGCGTGTCAGGGGTTCAAGCGCTTCGAGGGTCAGGTAATCATCGAGTTTGCGTCCTGCGCTGGCAAATAGATCTTCAAGGACATGGCGCATGGTGATGACTGAGGGTCCAGTGTCCCAACGGAAACCTGCCTCACGAATTTCGCTCATCTTGCCGCCCACTGTTGGGTTTTGCTCCAACACCAAAACCTGACGACCGGCTGCCGCCAAACGGATGGCCGCACTCAAGCCGCCGATGCCCGCGCCGATCACCACAATGGGTTTGGTCATCAATTAGCTTCCAATCCGATGGCTACTGACAGGATATTTGCGCTGTGGAAAAAGTTCTGTTGTCGGCATAAATGGATTGTCATTCGATTTTGTAAGCTGCCGCCCTTTCCACTGTGGCCCGCCATGCCAATGCCACCAAACCGCTTGGGCAACGATTATCGTCATCAACAAGACGGACACTGGCATCAACAGCGCATCCCGAACCCTTTGGCCGGTGACTGCTGCCGAAAGAGCGCGTATGCCTATTCCGAGTGTTACCAATGCTAGCGGCCAGCGTCCCCAACCAACAGCCAGCCACAACCAAGGAAAAATAAATAACGTCCAGTGAAATACCGTCGAAAGTGCCAACAATAATAAACTATTTCCATGTCCCGCGAGGATGTTTTTGGCGAATCCATTGCGGGCTGCGTTCCAACTATCATACATCCGGCAGCTTATCAAACCTGCGCCATCGACCATACGCAAACGCAAATGGTTGGTTTTGATTCGCCGTGCCAAGGCCACATCTTCAATAATATTATCGCGCACGGCTTCATGCCCACCGATGGTTTCATAAGCGCTGCGTCGAAAGACCAAACATTGTCCACAAGCCGCCGCGAACCATGACACCGACGTGTGATGCACCGCCAGCAAGGGCAAATAACCGATAATCGCGACTGACATCATGGGCACGACCAAGCGTTCGCCCCATGTTTGGGTGTCTTGCGTCGGCCAGACTGTCAGTAAATCCGCCTGAGTCTGCTGCATGTGCTGTATCAAACTGGCAATCGCACCGACTGACCAACGTACATCGGCATCGGCGAAAATGAATAGATCACCCGTGGCAGCTTGCGCCAATTGATGACAGGCCCAGTTCTTACCGAGCCAACCTGCCGGAAGAGGTTTACCGGCAAACACTTGCAACCGTGCATCACCAGCGGCTGCTTGCCACGCCAATTCGCCCGTGCCATCGTCCGAGTTATCGTCCAAGAGGATGATTTCAAGATTGACATACGTTTGTGCCAAAAGCATTCGCACAGTCTCGCCAATGACCTTCGCCTCATTCCGCGCTGGAATCAGTACCGATACAAACGGCGCATGGTCCGTCACATCTGCCGGACGCAAGCGAGGAAAGGTCAGCGCATTCAGCACAGCGATCAAGGCGATTACGATCAGAATGCTGGTTAAGATGATAATGGCGATCATCGTAGGATACTCTGCGGTTGAGATGGTGAAATTTTGTGGGCGATTGGTTTACGGAACACGAATGACTGCCGTAAATCGCTGCGATGCGTCCACGCGAGGATCACCATATTACCGATCAGCACTAATAAGAGTGCAGGATCAGGATGTGCCAACAGCAAATACAAGCCGAGGCTGCCCAAGGCCAACATCACTGACCAACCGCTGATTGCCACAAATTGAAACCAATAGGCCAGCATCAACCCCAGCACAATTGGCGCTTCCCAGATGGTCAAGCCGATCCAAATGCCGAAAGTTACGCCTACGGCTTTGCCACCTTTGAAGCCTAAAAATGGGGAAAAGGCATGACCCAAAACTGGCGCGAGGGCAATCGCGGCTAATTCTATGCCGCTAAAATGTGCTGCAAATGCTGCCAAACCAACCGGCATCAATCCCTTAGCAGAATCCAAGACGGCGGCCAACGCGCCCAGCCGCTTACCACCCGCGCGCAGTACATTGGTGGCACCGGGGTTGCCATCGCCATAAGCCCGAATGTCCTTACCGAGTGCCAGCCGCCCAACCCACACCGAAAAGGGCAGCGAACCACAACCAAACGCGACAACAATCCATACAATAAACATCATGATTACATCTCATCTGCTTACAATAAAACTGACTTCGGTTATTGGGCTGTGTGCCTCATCTTCCATAGTGCCGCGATTAAAAAGCCGCCCATGACGACACTACCGATTAACGCCGGACCGACCAAATTCCAAAAGAACAACAGGCCAAAGGTCTCGAAAAACCACGTCAGCCCGTAAATCACCAACAATAAACGCAGAGGTTTCGCTGGCGGTCGGACAATGAGCGTCATCACGAGGGCTGCCAACGCCCAGCCGATATAATTCGACCACGGGATGCCGAAGTAGCCCGACGGCTGCGACCAGCGCCAGAAATCCCACGTCACCATCTGCGGATCAAGAAATAAGTCCCATGCCACGAAGGCCAACACGCTCAACAACACGAACAACCAACGCCGACCATCTGCAATATAAGCCGCTACCGTCCATGCACAGGGCAGCAGCATGAACCACGCCACCGGAATCAGCAGCGGTACACCTGACAAATGTGGTTGTAAACGCGCGGTGTAGGTGTATGCACCAAATGGAACACCGGTTGTGGAACCTATGTACTCAACCAGCCAGCCCAACACGGCGATGGTCACAATCGAGGCTAATGTGCGCTGCCAGCCCCACGCCGTACCCAGCACCACAATCACCGCAATCGCTTGTAAGCCAGTCGTCACCGTCACAGCATTTGGCAGAAACCCATTGCCGACTGTCCATAACACAATCGGCAAGCTCATCATCGCCAGCGCCCATAGGCCGATGAGCGCCCAAGCCAAACGATTTTGCCTCACACTCGAAACGAAGCGTCCCACCTCACGCTGCAATTGGGTGCTATTGAGTCTGTGCAGTGCGCCCACATGTGTACTTTCCATGTTGATTATTCCGGCACTTGCAGCGCGTGGATAACATCGAATACCAACAACAGCGCTCCCTGTAGGATGATGCCTAAACCCAAGCCTCGACGGAAGGGTCTTGCGACCTCACGGTTTGAGTAACACCAACCCCCTAAGATATAGCCCACATCCAGACCGGCGTTGATCCACAGTAATCGGCGTAGATTTCGAGACTCTTTCGCCAAGGTTTCGGCTTGAAGCGCATCCAGTTTCACAGCACGTTTTTGGGTGGCATTTCCACCCAAGATCGCAATGGCAAAGTTGATGATTGACCAACCAACAGCCTGTGAGCCAATCCCGCGCCAAAGTGCATCCGGATTGCGCCCTAATACGATACCTGTCGCCATGTTGATGACGTTCCAGCCGAACAAGCGGCGCGTCAGCAGTGCGTTAAATTGCCAGATGTTCATTGGTGCTAGGCCATGTAATCGCTGTAATCGAAGGCGTTGGTCTTGTTGGGTGTGATTCTGAAAACCGTTTCTTCACGCTCAACCGTCGGATCATGACCTTCGTATTTGCGTACGATACGCGCTTGCACAGCTTTGGCATACATATCAAGTGCTTCGGTAGCTGTCCCGCGCACACCGAGGTAGCGTGCCATATTGCCTTCGATGACGAGGGCAAAGGCCACTGCTGGTCGCGCGCGCATGTTACGCGCTTTGAGGCTGTCGGGATGGGTCGTAATCAAATAATCGTCGCCTTCCGCCGTAAACCAGATGGGTGTCACAATCGGCGAGCCATCGTTGAGTAAGGTCGTCAGCATCATAAAGCTGCGACCATCATCAGTAAGCATGTCGGCGTAATCGTCAGGAACTTGTTTCATATTTATGGTCTATTTTTCTGCGGTGTTTAATCGCCTGAATAAGATCATCGACTCGCTGCTTGCTGGCCGTCGAACTCAATAAGGTCACGCCGACCGCCACCAGCAAATTGGTCATGAAGAAAAATATAAACTCTTCAACCGGCAGCGTCCCCAATACAAAAATGTTGAGTGACTGCGCGGGGTTGATCGTCCATGTGCCTGAACTAATGGCGAGCTTATCCGCGAGGGCTAAATACAAAGTCATGGGGATAACGGTCAGCAAAATGAAACGTCGATTTTCCCACAAAATATCCGCGCCAAATCCGGTTTGCAGCATCACAGGCGGCAGCGCCCAGACCATCAACAGCGCGAGATAAGTTCCCGGCTGCCAACCTTTAATCAGTATTCCGACAAATATCAGCCATACGACCGCAAGTACAGCCGTTGTCCAGCGGCGTATGCGACTGCCATTGACCATTCTGGCGGAAGTCCACAAGGGACGATGCCGCACCAAGAACAACAGCCATGCCGCCGTTAAAATCGTTTGCAGGACAAAGAAGGTATATTCCTCAATGGGTACGTAGCCGATGACTAAACCCGTGACCAAACCGGTGCTGTACCACCAGACTTTAGTCGCCACCAGATAATTATCCCACGGTGTTGTATAGATGACGGCTACCAGCGCCTGACTCAAAATGATGATCCAAACCGGCCAGCTTTTCCATGTCAGCGGGAGCTTTAGACCACGACGCGCATCAAATACACTCAACGCCCATAACAGCGCAATCGGAATACATAGAAAAACCGCTAAAAATCCAAAATACGTCATCTGATCACTCGCTGCGTCACCGTGATTGCCACCAGATACGCGGCAGCCGCCGCAGTTTGTTGGTGGTACTGATATGCGCCCGATAATGGAACACGTTGCCTTGCCGCGCCTCAATATCATCCAAGATGGCACAGTACAAACCAGCCGCCGCGCCAATCGCAAAGCGGCCATCGGCGTTGAGCATAGCGATACCGGTTTGGGCTTCGTCATACAATTGGCGATTACGGGCGATCTGGAAGTTCATAAACGCTTGCCAGCGCTCATCTTTAACCCCGGCAGCAATATCGGCTTCACACAGACCAAATTGTTCGAGTTCTTCTTGCGGCAGATACAAGCGTCCCGCACGCCAATCTTCGCCGATGTCGCGCAGGATATTGGTGAGTTGCAACGCCACACCCAGTTTGACCGCGTAAGGCACCGCATCTTCACTCTCAAAGCCGATGATATACATCGCCATTAAGCCGACGGTTGAGGCCACGCCATACGAATACTCGGCTAAATCAGCAAAGGTTTGGTAGCGCTGCTGTCTTAAATCCCGGCCCACCCCTTGGATAAGCTGCTCGGCATAACCCGCCGGAATTTTGTAACGGGCACGGGTATCGGCCCATGCCAGCGCCACCATATCACTGCCATCGGGGTGATGGCTGCTAACTTTGGCCTGCCATGTGCTGAGCAGTTCCAGTGCCTTGGCTCGATCATTGCGGTCAACCAGATCATCCGTCACACGGCAAAAAGCATACAGCGCCCTGACCGCCCGCCGTTTATCATGGGGAAGCAAGCTCGAAGCCAGATAAAACGTTTTGCTGTGATGACGAGTCATCTCGGCACAGTGTTCATAGGCCAATTCCAACAACGCATGATCCGCTTTGACCTGATGAGGCAGCTTGAGCGTTTGTAATGGCTCGTGCGCCCACGCCAGCAGTTGATGTTCCCAACTTTGAACCGGAATGTCCAATCGCATTAATAAGCCCCTTGCATGACGGCTTCGGGATGATAAGCCTCAACCGCATCGCCGATAAGGTTTTCGCAAATGATGGAGGATGACAACACCCCCGGCAGCCCCGCGCCCGGATGGGTGCCAGCGCCCACAAAGTACAGGTTATCGAAGTCTTCGGAACGGTTGTGCGGGCGGAACCACGCTGATTGGGTCAGCAGCGGTTGTACCGAAAAGGCCGATCCCATGTAACTGTTAAGTGTGTTCTGGAAGTGCAGCGGATCAATCATATGTTCCGCGATGATATTGGCTTGCAAATCCGGCAAATAATTGTCTTCTAAGAATTGCATAATGGCATCACGGTAGGGTTTAGCTGCCTTCGTCCAATCTACATCCGCGCCCAGATGCGGCACAGGTGACAGCACATAAAAATTCTCGCAGCCCTCCGGCGCGATACTCGGATCGGTCAGCGAGGGCATATGCAGATATAACGAGAAATCCTTCGAAAGCTGCTGTTTGTTGAAGATGTCGTTCAGCAGTTCTTTATAGCGATCACCTAAAATGATGTTGTGGTGAGCCAAACCCGTGTCGGTATAACGCCGCTTCGTGCCAAAATAAATCACGAACAGCGACATGCTGTACTTCATGCTGGCGATCTTGCGATCTGTGAATTTGTGACGATACTGCGCTGGAATCAGGTTTTTATAGGTGAAGGCCACATCCGCATTCGAGACAATCTGATCCGCTTTGATGACCTCGCCGTTTCCCATTTGAACGCCCGTCACCTTACGTCCATCAACCTTGATTTCCTGAACTTCGGCGTTCAAGCGCACTTTGCCACCGAGTTCGCCAAACAGCTTACCCATCGCTTGCACAATCGCGCCTGTGCCACCAACAGCATAATGAATGCCCCACTCACGCTCCAAATAATGAATCATGGCATAAATCGAGGGTGAGTCAAATGGATTGCCGCCAATCAGCAGTGGATGGAACGAAAACACACGCCGCAAAAAGTCGTTTTTCACATACTGCGACACATACTTGTAAACACTCAAGTAAGACTGCATTTTGATCAAATCGGGCGCAACCTTCAGCATATCGGTGAAGTGCAGAAAGGGCTTATCTGCCAGTTCGACAAATCCTTTTTGGAAGATGGACTTGGTGGTCTTCATGAAATTCTGGTAGCCCTGCTTATCGGCTGGCTCCCATTTATCAATCTGGCTCAGGATAAAATTTTCGTCACCGTTGTAATTGAAAGCCTGTCCGTCTTTGTCGAAGATGCGGTAATAAGGGTCAACCGGAAGCATCTGGAAATAATCTTCGCGGCGTTTACCGGCTGCCTTCCAGATGTCATCAAACATAAATGGCGCGGTAATGACTGTTGGGCCACCATCAAACTTGAAGCCGTTGATCTCATAAACATAAGCCCGACCACCGAGCTTATCGCGCTTTTCGAGTATCTCGACTTCATGGCCGCGTGCTGCCAATCGTATGGCTGCACCCAACCCGCCAAACCCACTGCCGATCACAACGATCTTCGACATAAAACGCTTATCCCATCATTACTACAGATATTGTCTATGAATTGTCCACTTGATGTCTAGAATGATATACGAGCTATATGAGCAAAAACATAACAGAATATTAGCACTGTTTAAGTGGGCATTGTCGTTCATCTATAGTAGGCTACCATCAGAATAGATTTTGCAGCATAGGTATAGTGGCTCAATTCCAATCAGTATTACCTTGTCTCATCCAACTCGAATAGGTATCATGCCGCCCACCATTCCTACACCCGCCGGTTTACCCGGTCTCCATGCCCTCCAACAAATGTGGCGCGAACGCAGCGTTCTTGGTGCATTAACGGTCTTTAACCGTGAGCTTGGCAACATTTTCCGGCTGACTCTGCCCGGATTTGATGCCGTTATGCTGGTTGGGCCAGAGGCAGCGCGATTTGTGCTGGTCAGCGGACGCGATGATTTCCGCTGGCGTATGGAAGCTGATCCGGTAACGATGCTGCTGCGTCACGGCGTACTGGTTGAAGACGGCGACAGCCACGACCAATTACGGCGTGCTATGAACCCCGCCCTGCACAAGCAAATGCTGCAAACCTATGTCGAAGCCATCTGGCGCGGCACCGACCAAGTGATGTCACGCTGGTCTGACAATAATACGGTAAATATGCTGGTTGAGATGCGTCGGGTGGCATTACTTGTCCTGTTGGATACACTTTTCAAGGTGGATTTCAGCCCTGATATGGATCGGCTGTGGCAAGCTGTCCTCAAAACTCTGAACTACATCTCCCCCGGTGTGTGGATGTTTTCCAGTCGTATCCCCCGCCCCGGTTATGCCAACGGTCTGCGTCAAATGGACGAGTACCTGTATCAGATGATCCGCTTGCGCCGTTCCCATCTCGGAGAACCGACTGATTTGCTGGGTTTGCTCATCAGCGATCCCGGCATGGATGACAACCTCATCCGTGACCAACTGCTGACCATGCTCATCGCCGGACACGACACCAGCACTGCCCTCCTCAGTTGGACGCTGTATCTGTTGGGCAAACATCCAGACATCATGGCACAGGCACAAACCGAAGTGCGCGCTGTCCTAAACGATCAACCGCCGACTTTCGATCAATTGAATAAACTTCCACTGCTTGACCAAATCATTGACGAATCGCTGCGGCTCTATCCACCCATTCACCTCGGCTCACGGGTTGCCGCGCAAGATTTAGACTTCAATGGTTATACGATCACTGCCGGAACGCGCGTCATGTATTCCATCTATGTCACCCAGCGGATGCCCGAATATTGGGATGCGCCGGATGAATTTCGTCCGCAGCGTTTTGCCCCTGATGCACCGAAACCCGCACCGTATACTTACCTGCCTTTCGGTGGTGGCCCACGCAATTGCATTGGTGCTGCCTACGCACAGCTTGAGGCCAAGGTGATCCTCGCCCGCATCTTACAAAAGCGTGCGCTGACGCTCCTGCCTCGCCGTGTGAACGCCCATATGGGTGCAACACTTGAACCGCGCCCCGGTGTATGGATGACCACTCGACCCATTTAATGCGCTCGAAATGCCCTCAATGTTTCATAAATGCTTCAAAAAATCATTCCAGACGTATGATTAGGTATGTAAATTATCACCCTATAAAGGCAATCGCATCCAACCAATGGATCGCTTCACAGCTGCGCTTAGGTAATTATCCGAATCGCAATAGTCATAACAAAGTATCGTTGCATTATGATCACCACCAAATCCCTAACCCTTAATCGCCTGTTCAAAACACCTCTTCACACAGCAGCATTCGCCACCTTTATCAGTTTGCTTCTGGCGACTGTGATTAATGTCCTCTTTCTCTCGCCTACCACCTTGCCAATGACCCTCCTCATCACACTGGTCATTGGCGCACCGATGTCCTATCTCACCATCAAAACGGTATTCGCTTTGCGTGACACTATTGAAGGTCAAAAAATTAAGCTGGCAATTGAGCATGAACGGGCTGAAATTTTGTCTAAGTTTATGCGCGATGCTGCCCATGAATTCAAAACCCCGCTCACACTGATGTCCACTAACCTCTATCTCCTCGAAAAAACGCCCGATCAGGAGAAGAAGCGTCTTTACACCGAACAGACTTATGATCAGATCCAAGCCCTCAATACCCTCTTAGAAACAATCTTGATTCTCACACGTTTGGATGCCACTGATAAAACGGATTACCCGCGAGAACCAGTGAAGGCAGCCGAATTGCTAACCGATATTCGTTCATTCAACAGCAACGCGCGAATCAAGATGTTGGTGGAAAACACCGAAACTTTACCCGTCGTGCAGGTCAACCTCGCCGATTTGCATTTGGCGCTTACACAGATTATCGGAAATGCGCTGCGTTTTTCCCCGACGGAAAGCGATGTGACGCTTCAGGTTGCCGTTTCAGGACAGTGGCTTTCGTTGCAGATCAGCGATGGTGGTCAGGGAATGAGCGCCGAAACGCTGCCACATATTTTTGATCGTTTCTATCGGGTTGATGCAACCCACACCACACGCGGTCTGGGCTTAGGGCTGGCTATCGCCAAACGGGTCTTCGAGCTGCACGATGGACATATTGAAGTTCAAAGCGAGATCGGTAAAGGAACCAGCTTCAAAGCCTATCTGCCTATTGCCCGCGCCAAATAAACTTCTAGGCTCTATTCAGGCGTGGCATTCTATTTACTTTTTCTCAATTTTTCTGCAATTGTTTTAGCCGGATAATATCCTGTAGGGATTATCTCTATATAAGGAATTATCAATTATGGAAAGCTCAAAAGGCAAAGGGTCATCTATCGGCATGTTCGTTGGCGTTTTTATCGCCCTCTTGATTGCTGTAGGCGCTTATATTGTCTCGCCCAGCGTCATGGTCTCGCTCACCCAAAAGCTGGGCGGCAGCACACTTTCGCCTATCGCCATGCGCTTGATCTTCACCGTGATTTGTTTCGTCATCGGCCTGACCATCTCCATGTTGGTGCTGAGCATGGTCAAACCTAAAGATGGCCGCACCGTCAGCGAAAACAAAATGGAAGCCGAACGCAATAAGATGCGCGAAGAACAGCGTATCGCACGCCAGAAAAACCGCCGCTAATCCTTCAATTGCGTACAGCAACTAAATAGGTTTTCGAATGTAATAAGCCAACCCTCCTTCGCAAGCGAAGGAGGGAACCAAGCCAATAAAGTGGTCTATTGGCTCACAACTTTCGAGAAGTTACTTATCATTGATTTGTAGGGGAGAACCTGTGTGTTCTCCCTTTTATTATCCCAACATACCCTTCAACACATCAAACCACAGCGATGCCACCAAATCGTAACCAGTCGCATTCGGATGATTACCATCGTCCGCCAGCGTTGATGGGCTGGTAAATATGAGCGTGTCAAAGAAATTTACTACTCGCGCACCGTATCCCGCCGCTTTCTCGGCAATCACCCCGTTATAGCGCTTGACCTGCGCTGACATCATCGTCACTTCGTCCTTGCTAATATCAGGGAAGGCCTCGCCGCGAGTCACCACCGGACGCAGCGATTGGTCATCCAATTGGGCGATAATCACACGCGCACCTGTTTGTGTCAGCCGCCCCAAAATCATGTCGAGGTTGCGCCCGTAATTCTCCAGATC
>JACDGI010000611.1 GCA_013821665.1 Anaerolineae bacterium | reverse complement strand
ATTGATATTCTGGGACTCGACCCACGCGGCAGACAAATTCGCAATATTCGTGGCAACGAAATTGCCATGATTTTTCAGGAGCCAATGACCTCCTTTAGCCCTATGTATACGATTGGCAACCAAATTATTGAAGCCATTCGTTTACATCGTGACGTGTCAAAGGCAGAAGCCCGCAACCAGACCATTGAACTGCTGCGGCGGGTTGGCATCCCCAAACCAGAAACGCGGATTGACGAGTATCCATTTCGACTGAGCGGCGGAATGCTGCAACGGTCGATGATTGCGATGGCACTCTCATGCAAACCTAAATTGCTGATTGCGGATGAGCCAACAACCGCGTTGGACGTAACGACTCAGGCACAAATCCTCGATTTGATGTATGAACTCCAGCAAGACTTTAATATGGCAATCCTGTTCATCACACACGATTTAGGCGTAGTAGCAGAAATCGCGGATGACGTGGCGGTGATGTACTTGGGTAACGTCGTCGAATGCAGTGATGTGGACACGATATTTAATGACCCAAAACATCCATATACCAAGGCGCTGCTCGAATCGATTCCCAAGATCGAAGAGTCCGCTACACGGCTGCATCCGATACAAGGGATGGTGCCATCACCTTTTCAACGGCCTACGGGCTGCCCATTTCATACACGATGCAATATGAAAATTAAGGGGTTATGCGATCAGGTTCTACCGGAGATGATTGCGATTAGCCCTAACCAAGATGCCCGCTGCCTGATGTATGACCCACAGTATCAGGAAGCATTTTTGACAAAAGAGACGAGCCATGTTTAACACCGCCCCATCGGAACCAATGCTGACCCAAACAGCGAAACCTGATGAAGAGATTTTACTGGATGTACGCCATCTGAAGATGTGGTTTCCACGCCGGAAGGGATTTCTGGGGCGGGATGTGAGTTACGTCAAAGCAGTGGATGATGTGAGTTTTTCGATTAGACGAGGGGAAACGCTTGGGTTGGTCGGTGAAAGCGGATGCGGAAAAACAACGGTTGGGCGCTGTATTATGCGTGTTTATGAACCAACCGCTGGAGAAATTAATTATTATCAGCGTGGGAAAACCGGGACAGAACCAACGACGACGATTAATCTTGCGGGGTTGTCGCGTCAACAACTAATCCCTTTTCGCCAAGAAATACGGATGATTTTTCAAGACCCGTACGCCTCACTCAACCCGCGCATGACGGTGTTTGAGATTGTCAGTGAGGTGCTGCGTGTCAACAGGTTAGCATCAGGCAGCGAGCTTGAGGATCGAGTCGCACAATTGCTGCGCCGTGTGGGGATGCGACCGGAATATATGCGCCGGTATCCGCATACCTTTAGCGGTGGAGAACGGCAACGCGTCGGAATCGCGCGGGCGCTGGCAACTAACCCGCGTTTAATCGTGGCTGACGAAGCCATATCAGCACTGGATGTGTCGATACGCGCACAAATCCTGAACCTGTTGAAAGATTTACAAGACGAATTCAGTTTGACTTATTTGTTCATCGCGCATGATCTGAGCGTGGTGCGACATATCTGCAACCGCGTCAACGTCATGTATGTGGGCAAATTGGTCGAGTCGGCGGACGCTAGCCATTTCTATAGCTTCCCAAAACATCCTTACACGGAAGCGCTGCTCTCAGCCGTACCGATCCATAATCCGCGTATGCGAGACAAGGGGCGGCGAATCCGACTACAAGGTGATGTCGCTGACCCGGCCAATCCGCCAAGCGGATGTTACTTTCATCCACGGTGTCGCCATGCACAGGACATTTGCAAAGTGCAAGAACCTGCGCTGCAAGCTGTCACAAACGCCACGCTAGACACTCAAGGGAATGCCCATTTTGCAGCCTGCCATTTTGCTGAAGAACTCAACCTGCGTGGGGTGGTCGCGAAAGACCGTGAATAGCAACTTGCTGGAGTTGCTCATATGCAGTAATCCGATTCATTCAACTACAACTGTTCAAGAGGACTATCCATGAAGTTTAATCGCGGCCAATGGGAATTGCTGCCGGGAACCGAAGCGATTTATCCGATCACTATAACCGACGTTACGACTGAGCAGAACGCCCTGACGATTATGGGTTATAGCCATCATGTACATGGACGCGGCAATTTTATTCACGGGACAATCATTAGTGCGCGATTTACGTCACCTATGCCAAATGTCCTTCGGGTACAGTTAAACCATTTTAAAGGTCGTGAACCGCGCCTACCGGAATTTGACCTCGATTACGCGCTACACAACTCGGAGGCAGTAACGGGATGCAATGAGACCGAAGCGTGGTTGAAAACAGGTGATCTCGCAGTCGTTGTACCCCGAAAAGGTGAATGGCATTTTACTTTCCAGCGCTGTGGGAAAACGCTTATCGAAAGCGAGGCACGCGCGGTCGCGTTGCTCAAACAGAACGGCACGACGTATCTACGAGAACAACTGTCGTTGCAAGCTGGTGAAATGTTATATGGCCTTGGGGAACATTTTGGTCCCTTCGTGAAAAACGGGCAGTCGGTTGACTCGTGGAATGCTGACGGTGGAACAAACTCGGAATATGCGTACAAAAATATTCCCTTCTATCTGAGCAATCAGGGCTATGGGGTACTGGTCAACCATCCGGGGCACGTTTCATTCGAAATGGCATCGCATCATGTCAGCAGAGTGCAGTTCAGCGCAGAAGGACACGAACTCGATTACTATCTTTTCGGCGGTCCAACTATGAAAACGGCGCTGGACCAGTACACGGCGCTCAGTGGTCGCCCTGCCCTCGTGCCCGCATGGTCATTCGGATTGTGGCTGTCGACATCCTTCACAACCAATTACAACGAAGTCGATATTCTGGATAACATCGACCGAATGGAAGAATTGGGTATACCGATTTCGGTGTTCCACTTTGACTGCTTCTGGATGCAGGAACTGACATGGACAAGTTTTGTCTGGGATCGCAATAATTTTCCTGATCCAGAAGGTATGCTGCGGAAAATCAAGGACAAAGGCATCAAGATTAGTCTATGGATTAACCCTTATATCGCAGAAGCTTCGGCTCTATTTGCGGAGGCGGTGAAACACGGTTATCTCCTGCACACACCCAAAGGCGATACGTATCAGGCCGACCATTGGCAACCGGGAATCGGGTTTGTCGATTTTACGAACCCGGCGGCAAGAGAATGGTACAGCGGTCATTTACGGCGAATGCTGGATATGGGCATTGATACTTTTAAGACCGACTTTGGCGAAAATATCCCAACAGATGTGGTATACACAGATGGATCAAATCCTGAGCGTATGCATAATTATTATGCTTACCTTTACAACCAAACCGTGTTTGAACTCCTGTGTGAGGTTAAAGGTGAAAATGAGGCCGTGGTATTCGCGCGTTCGGCCACCAGCGGCGGTCAGAAGTATCCGGTGCATTGGGGCGGCGACAACAGCTCAACCTATCCTTCGATGGCTGAAACGCTGCGCGGTGGGCTGTCATTGGGACTTAGTGGTTTTGGTTACTGGAGCCATGACATCAGTGGCTTTAACGATACGGCGACTCCTGATTTATACAAACGTTGGGTGGCATTCGGGTTAATGTCCTCTCACAGCCGACTGCACGGCAGCGGCAGCGCTCGTATGCCTTGGTTATTCGATGACGAGTCCATCAATGTACTGCGCTTCTTCAACCAATTAAAGATGCGGATCATGCCCTATCTGATGAATGCCGCACAGGAAGCACATGCACATGGATGGCCGGTGATGCGAGCAATGGTTCTAGAATTCCCCGATGACCCAACCTGTGCATATCTCGATATGCAGTATATGTTGGGTTCGGCGTTGCTAGTCGCGCCCATATTCAGCAGCGAAGGCAATGTCGTCTATTACCTGCCACAAGGCGAATGGCGTAATCTTTTGACAAATGAGAGTCTTCAGGGTGGAATTTGGCGCAAGGAATCCCACAATTACTTCAGTTTAGGGTTGTGGGTGCATGTAGAGCGTGGCGCAAATTGGGATTGCCTCAAACAATTTCAGCTCAAAGCATAGCAGACATGTAGTTCGATACTATTAAGTAGGCTAGAGGGTTTTGGATGTGGTCTGAGATACTAACCCATGAGTTTACCGAATGGTGGATCTCAGCAGATGATTCCCGTCATTCAGATGGTTATTCCTTGCAGATTAAGGATGATACAAGCGCCGTACAAACACAACATTTATGTTAACGAACTGAACATTCAAAGGCTAACTGAATAGTTGTTGTACAGCTTGATACTCTTCAGGTGTATTGACATTTACAAACGAGTGATACGACGGCTCAAAAGCATGCAGTTCTTCCCCTTCTACCCAGCGAATGTTGAGCGATGCGTAAAATCCACTGGCTTGTAATCGTCCTTGCTTGATATTTGTGTGAATTGTGGATAAGCAGTTCTTGTTATAGAGGGCTGTTGCTATCGACATGATTTGAACCGATATGCCCTTTAAATAACTTATTACCCAAATACCATGCCTCGGTATCCAATTGTCCCGATCCGTACAGCGCTACCGAGTCCGGCCCATTTCGGTCAATAATTGCACGCAAGCGGCCAGCCATTTTCTCAAAGGTTTCTTTCCAACTGAGGTTGATGAATTCGCCGCCGCGTGTTGGACGATATTGAGGGGAAAGCAAGTAACGGCACCACGTACTGCCCACACAGGATTTCACTGTTCGTAGAGCTTTGCCATAGGCGTGTCCCGACTCAAATCCGGCTTCGACCAAACGCCCCCAGATGAGCGGTAATTGATCGACCCTTGCGCCGAACATATCAATCCGCTGACCGCCTGTAATTTTGAGATAGAGGTCAAAATCCTTAGCAATTTACCCGATGACTATCAGCTTATCAGGGGTTATCTCGCCGCCGGGGATGCGCGGCACAACCGAATAAGTTCCATCCCTTTGAATATTTGCGAGGAAATGATCATTGGTGTCTTGAAGTGGTGTTTGGA
>JACDGI010000610.1 GCA_013821665.1 Anaerolineae bacterium | reverse complement strand
GATAAAGCTGCCTCGTTTGCCATCGCTGGTTGTTCGATAGGAGGACAAATTGCGCTTCGTGCCACTGCACAATATCCCCAACTTCGAGCCGTGCTGGTTGATGGCCCCGCTGTCCTTTCTGTGGACGATATGCCACCCGCTGCTGATTGGGCTGACTCGCTTGTGCTTCGTTATGATTGGCTTATTGATCGCTTGCTTGAGTTCCATGTGGGCATGTCCGCGCCACCTTCGGTCATGGCGATCATCAGCAAAATCGCCCCGCGACCAATCATGCTTTTTGTAGGTGCGTTGGGCAACGAAAAAGCACATATTCGCTTGTATCAACAAGCCGCTGGCTCCAATGCGCAACTCTGGGAAACCCCCGGCGCGACGCACTGTGATGGCCCAACTGCCGCCCCCATAGAATATACTCGCCGTATGCTGAGCTTTTTTGATTCTGTCCAATCTCCTGTAACAAACTGAAATAAATGCAATATCTCCACCTTTTCGCCTGTTTGACCTTTAATATGAGCAGAGCATAAGCCAATTTTATGCAGCTTGCATAAAACCATTTAAGTTTTCTTTAACGACTGCTCACCCTCTGTTTAGGTTCTGCCTCTGACCTATTCACATTCGTAACGCATAATGTAATTCAAGTGTGCAGAACACTGTCTCGATGTCATAACCGAAAGGAAATGAATCATGAAGAAACTAACTTTGGGTGCATTTGTTGCACTCGTCCTAGTAATGGCTGCCGGGGTATTCAGCGTTCAAGCTGCTCCGCCAACCCCTACACCGGAGCCAGTTTTACGACCATCCTTTACCGATGGGCGTATCAATGCCTATGATACAGGTGCGCCAGTTGCCGTTTTTGAGACACGCAAGAGTGTGCCGATCATCAATGATAACGGTGTGCCGACGACTGCTGATGTGGTCAATGGCGTTCAATTACTGTTCTGGGATGGCGCTTCAGCTAAAGAAGTAATGAATGTTCCTGCGACGGATATTCAGGCCGCCATTAACAAGTTCACAGGTGTCAAGTCGAATACCACGACCAATACGACCCTCAGTACAACCAGCACGGCAGGTGTAACCAACACCACTGCGACGACCGCCAATAGCAATTCAACCAATAACGCTAATACGACAACCAAGACGACCCAGCTCACCACCGTCAATAACGGAAACTCGGTCTTGATTAGCAAGGTGAACGGCTACTCGCTTTACTACTCGAAGGATGGCTACCTGTGGGTTACAACCCCGGCTAACTACGAAGGTAAGGTCTATACCTTCAGTTGGCAGAAGGACTTCTAATCCTTACTTCTAACTGACGCAAATGTATGAAACAAAAGGCGGCTGTGGATAAACGCAGCCGTCTTTTATTGTCTGTTAAGCGGATTCGTTTTCGTATCCCGCCGTAATCGAATGATATTCAGGATGCCGTTTAATCCACGCCGACACATATGGACACATGGCACGTATCCGTAAGCCTTGCGCTTTTGCATAATCAACCGCCACTTTCGCTATCTTACTCGCAACCCCTTGCCCTTCAAACGCTTCTGGCACTTCAGTATGGGTGAAGATAATTTCCTTCGACCCCAGAATATACTTCACCATCGCGATCTGGTCGCCAATCTGTATTTCAAAACGTTTTTGTGTGGCGTTATGCACAACTTCGACTTGACTCAGGTCTAAATCCATTGCTGCTACTCCGTGTTTTACGCTCAAATGACGATAAATCTTAAACATCCACATATTATTTAACCACTGATGCAAGTGTGCATTTGATCCTTTGTAACCCTTTTTAAACATAGAGTTTGTGCCTAACCAGAGTCTCTTAAAGCCCCTCTCCCTTGAGTTCGGGGGAGAGGGGGTTAGACTTACAGCCACATATTATTCACAGTCGTTTTCAGATGCCGCAATATTACGCCGTATTGGCACTTACGCAAGACCGTTATCGATGCCTCGCTCATTTTCTCCTAAACCAAAATTCACCTCGTGTTCAGCGAATCTACAAGAGTTCTCCATACGTCGGGATCATACTGGCGGTCATGGTGATCAAACACACCACTCGATGTCACAGAAGTTCAGGAGTACACAATCATGTCGAAGAAGAAGTTGGGTCTGGGTCTATTATTGTCGTTCGTTCTTGTTACCGGTGTTGTCGCGGTCGAAGCCGCCGCCCCAACCGATGATACACCTCCCGTTCCATCGTTCCATGATGGACGTATTAATGCTTATGATCCCGGCGCACCGGTCGCCATCTTTGAAACTCATCAGGACATTCCCGCTGTAACCACTGAAGGTTTACCCGGTAACGATACCATTATTAACGGTGTGCAGTTGCTGGCTTGGAGTGGTGCATCTGACAGCGCGAATCAGGTTCTCGATGTATCGCGTGAGACAATCGAAAAGGCCATCGCCAAGAACACCACCAAAGATTTCACCATTGCCAAGTCCAATGGCTATACCTTGAATTACTCACAGTCCGGTTGGTTCTGGGTAACCACACCCCCCGACTCAGAAGGTAAGGTATACACCTACACTTGGCAGAAGGACTTTTAAGTCGACTCCTCCTCGTTCTCTCCCCCTCGTTTCGGGCGGCACTGGTCATCCGGTGCCGCCTTTTTTATGACTATTTACCGGTTGCTTCCTTCTCGCATCGGCTTATCTTCTAGCCCTAAAATCTCATCCTCGACCTCTTCTAACTCCCCATCATCTCCCACCTGATAATACTTCCCACGCTTCAGCTTTTCCTTCTCCTTAAGTTTTTCAGGCTGCAAGCTTGTTAATTCTGACTTGATCGTTTGTCCGTATTCCATTTCTCGTCGAGCCAACCACCGAATGCTCCCTTCCCCTGTTACTACGGGGGAAGGGTTGGGGGTTCCGGTTGACTTTCTCTGTGTCTTCGTGTCACTGTGCCTCTGTGTTAAAATGCCTTTGTCTTTTAACTGTCGACTGAGGACTCTCCCCATGCCCAACCGCCTCCAACACGAAACCAGCCCCTATCTCCTGCAACATGCCGAAAACCCTGTCGATTGGTATCCGTGGGGTGATGAAGCCTTCCAACGCGCCAAATCCGAAAATAAACCCATTCTGCTCAGTGTCGGCTACAGCGCCTGCCATTGGTGTCACGTCATGGCACATGAGAGCTTTGAAAAACCGGTTACGGCCAACCTGATGAATGAACTTTTCGTCAACATCAAAGTGGATCGCGAAGAACGTCCCGACGTGGATGATATTTATATGCAAGCTGTTCAAGCTCTCAGTGGACACGGCGGCTGGCCCATGACTGTTTTCCTGACACCCGATGGTCGTCCTTTTTACGGTGGCACCTATTACCCGCCTGAACCGCGACATGGAATGCCCGCCTTCCGACAAGTGTTAGCGGGTGTCTCTGAGGCCTATCAGAACCGTCGCGAACAGGTTGAAGACTCTGCTACGCATCTCACCGAATCGCTTAATCGTGAATTTCTAGGTATCGGTGGCGAGCAGAGCGCTCTTACAGCAGATTTGCTCACCACCGCCTATAAGAAAATTGAGGAAGGCTTTGACGAAACGCACGGTGGCTTTAGCGGCTCACCCAAGTTTCCACAGCCCATGAATCTCGAATTTCTACTACGTGCCCACCTTCGTACTGGCGATCCTGAACCCTTGCAGCAGGTGACCTTTACCCTGCGTCAGATGGCGCGTGGTGGCATCTACGACCAACTTGGCGGCGGCTTCCACCGTTACAGTGTCGATTCGCTCTGGCTCGTGCCGCATTTCGAGAAGATGCTCTACGATAACGCCCAACTCAGCCGCGTCTATCTTCATGCCTATCAACTCACCCATGACGACTTTTTTAAGCACATCGCCACCGAGATTTATGATTACATCCTGCGCGAGATGACTACCCACGATGGCGCTTTTTACAGCACCACCGATGCTGATAGCGAAGGCGAAGAGGGCTTGTTCTTCATCTGGACGATTGACGAACTGCAAGAACTGCTTGGTGATGATGCACCCATTGCCATTGAATATTGGGGTGTGACTGCGCGAGGTAATTTCGAGGGTCAAAATATTCTGCATGTGCCTAATGACGACGAAGTGGTTGCCGACCGCCTCAATCTTTCGCTTGATGAACTTCGCACTAAACTTGCTACCATCAAAGACAAACTCTACGCCGTTCGTATTCAGCGTATCCATCCCGGCCTCGATGATAAAATTCTGACCGCATGGAACGGCATGATGCTTGCCAGCCTCGCCGAAGCCGCCCGTGTCTTGGATCGTCCTGATTATCAAACTGCCGCCATCAAAAACGCCGAGTTCATTCTCGCCAACCTGAAATCCTCGGATGGCCGCTTGCTGCGGACGCACAAAAGCGGCATCACTAATCAGCGCATCAAAGCCACATTGGAAGATTACGGCTGCCTCATCGACGCTTTGCTCGAACTCTACCAGACCACCTTTGACGAACGCTGGTTTGTCGAAGCCCGCGCTTTAGCCGACTCCACCTTGGAACATTTTGCCGCGCAAGATGGTGGTTTCTTTGATACGGCTGACGACCACGAAGCGCTCATCGCCCGCCCGCGTAACATGCAAGATAACGCTGTTCCATCCGGTAATGCCATGATGGCAAAAAGCCTCATCCGTCTCGCGGCTTATACCGCCGATGATCGCTATGATGCCGCTGCACGCCGTACTCTCGCACTCCTGACCGAAGCCATGCGCCAATATCCGCAAGCCTTTGGTGAATCCCTCAGCGCCATCGACATGCTCGTTGATGGCTTAGCCGAAATCGCCATCGTCGGTGCGCCTGATAATCCCATCACAAAATCGCTGTTGGATGTCACGCGCAAACCCTATCGACCTAACATTATCACCGCGCTTTCGCCCGTAGATGTTCCCGCTGAGGCTGTCGTTCCGCTTTTGGGCTATCGCTCGATTCGCAACAACCAGCCAACGGTGTATGTCTGCCGTCATTTCGCCTGTGCCAATCC
>JACDGI010000609.1 GCA_013821665.1 Anaerolineae bacterium | reverse complement strand
CCTTCACCATTGGTGCTGCTCTGGCCGCATGGACGCGGATGCGGCTGGCACATGGGATCATTTTGGCTGTGATTGTCGCCCTTACTTTTATTATCCCGCTGGTGGTGAATGCCACTATACCGCTGCCTCCCTTTTACGCAGCCGTCGGTACGATCAAAATTGGCGGTGAGGGAGGACAAGCACCTCAGCCCCAAGTAGCATTTCTGGGGCGTGCCAATGAAACCGTCACTGTGCGTCTGGCAACCCAATTTGACTCCGATGAGAGTTTGTCCCAACTTCATAGTTTCGCGGATGCGTCTGCCAATGCGGCTTTGAATGCGGCTGCGACTCGTCTGACTACGCAGGCGCGTATTGATGAACTCAATCGCCTGCTTGCGGCTGATTCGCTCACCCCCAATCAGCGCATCCGCGCCGAGGGTGAAATTAAGCGCCTAAAAGTGGCTGATCCAGTTGTTGGCACACTTAAACTCAATCAGCAGCCGGTACACATCGCTATTTTAGACGGGTCGCTTCAACCCCTGCCTAATAATGATGTGACTCAGGCGAATGCCAGCGCGACCTTATCCGATGCCAGTCAGGTTCTGAGCGTAACCTTACCCGCCGACGGCTGGTATGTGCTGCAAAAATCCATTGATGATGCTTCGTCTGTTTCGCTGCTTGAGATAAAAGGGATTTACCCCAATCTTTTGCGGAACATTACACGGGGTGCTAACGAAAACAGTGCAGCAGTTGGCAATGTGGGTCAGTACATCCGTATGACCGATATTTATACGACGGAAACGGTTGCGCCAGCCGATAAAGATGGCAAGGCACTGCCCTTCGTTGTCGTCACGAGCAATGGGTATCGTGGCACGGCCAGTTTTGGAGATTATTTACGCCTTTACGTTTCACCTTTCCTTAACCAGATCAACACCTTTTTGTTGGTTGTATTTGTGGTTGGCTTGCTGGGGCATGTGGTCGCGCAAGTCTTAGACCGATCACTTTCGCCTGCCAATCGCCGTCATGCCACCTCATCGCGGATGGTTACATGGTTGCTGATTGTTGTGCCTGTCCTCAGTTTCATCCTGATTTATGGTCTGACGGGCAGTGGTGGTCTCCTTCCTTTGACCGATACCCGCAAGTGGGGCGGTGTGCTGCTGACCATGATGCTCACCATCGTTGGCATCATCGGTTCGCTGCCGCTGGGGATTTTGTTGGCGCTTGGTCGGCGCAGCAAAATGCCCGTCATTAGTACTGTCTGCACCATCTACATTGAGGTATTGCGCGGTATCCCTTTCATTACCGTCTTATTCATGGCGCAGTTGCTGATCCCGCTGATTAACCCTTCGTTATCCAGCTTCCCCGGTGCGTTCCGTGCGATGATCGCAACCGTGTTGTTCTCGGCGGCTTACAACGCAGAGGTTGTGCGCGGTGGTTTGCAAGCCATTCCGGGTGGTCAGGATGAAGCGGCTAAAGCACTTGGCTTAAACGGTCTGCAAGTGACCTTTTTCATCACCTTGCCACAAGCGCTGCGCTTGGTCATCCCGCCGATGATGGGCAACTTCGTCGGTATGTTCAAAGATACATCACTGGTGGCGATTGTCGGCTTGCTGGACTTAACGGGTATGGCACAAAATATCGTCTCACAAACCGAATTTCTGGGTCTGCGCCGCGAAACGTTTATGTTCATCGCCATTTTCTATTTCATATTCAGCTACATCATGGCCGCCATCAGCCGCCGCATCGAAGCAACCGGCGCAGGACAGGCCATCAAGACGCAAATTTAGCTGTGCGTCACAATTTGATACTTTACGAGGCATTTTCTAACGAGGTCTAGCAATCATGGCAGAAACAAATCCCACCATCCAACTCGGTGAACCGATTATCACTTGCAAGGATGTGAACAAATGGTTCGGTGAGTTCCATGTCTTGCGTGATATTTCAGTAGAAGTTGCCCAGCGTGAAGTTGTGGTGGTCATTGGCCCCTCCGGTTCGGGCAAGTCAACCTTTATCCGCTGTATCAACCGTCTTGAAGAACATCAGTCCGGCCAGATCACGGTTGATGGCATCGAACTCGGTAATGATATGCGGAATATCGCTGCTATCCGCCGTGAAATCGGCATGGTCTTCCAACAGTTTAATCTGTTTCCGCATAAAACAGTCGCGGAAAACATTACCCTCGCGCCGATGAAGGTACGCGGTTGGTCGAAGGATAAGGCGGAAGCCAAAGCTAAAGAACTGCTGATCCGCGTCGGTATCCCTGAACAGGCTAACAAATATCCCGGTCAGCTTTCCGGTGGTCAGCAGCAGCGTGTGGCGATTGCCCGTGCGCTGGCGATGGAACCGAAGATCATGCTTTTTGACGAACCGACTTCCGCGCTTGACCCCGAAATGATCAAAGAAGTGCTGGATGTCATGAAGGAACTGGCGCTCAGCGGTATGACCATGATTGTCGTCACCCACGAAATGGGTTTCGCCCGTGAAGTGGCTGACCGCGTCATCTTCTTCGATCAAGGTCGCATCGTCGAGCAGGGCACGCCCGAATATTTCTTCGAGAGCGCCCAACATCCCCGTACCAAACTTTTCCTTTCACAGATTCTCTAGGCACTCATTACATATCAAATCAAAAGGGAGCAGCGCTGCTCCCTTTTGTATTATTATAATTTCATTTATTCAATATGAGCGAGAAGATCTAACCCTGTGGATATGGATAATCAGACGGTCGCCAACCGATTAGAATAGTGCCGGATTGTTCAGGATCAGAAATAGGGATAGAGAATTTAATGACTGATGTCGAATAAAACGGTGAATCACCAATATTGAGTGCAAACTTGTATGTCTTGTCTGCTTGTTGTGTTTTTTCAACCCAAGCTGCCAGATTGGGATCGGGTGAAATGAATTCGCCTGCGGTACTATAAGTTACACTTCCGGGATCAGCCGGTTCTGGCGTGATAATTTTGTCAGAAGGCACAACCTCGATATTCATCGCTTGGTCGAGTGTGTATGTAAATTTCTTTTCGGTCACTTCTGTAAAAGCAATCTTACCATCATCTGTCCAATGGACATCCACCTCAGACGCAGCAGGGGTATGGGTGAGTCGATATGTTTTTCCCGTGTCGGTGTTAACCAGATAAACGTCGCCGAGATGATTTGTTTCTGGGAATGTCCCGCTGGTCACATATTCGTCTTGTAAGATGATGAGAAACCAGTGATCATCTCCTGACCATACAGGATAATAGGAAGCGTAATAAGGGTCGCGTGCGCTGAGGCTAGAGTACTTTTCACTCTCAACGTTCATGACAATCAAAAAGTTGAGTGTGCCACCCATAATCCAGTGATAATCGTTAAATGTTAGGTAATCGCCTGTAGGTGACCATTTCAAATCAGAGATACCATCTTGGTAGTGGTCATTTCCGTTGTCTGTTTGATAGATATTACGGTTAGTTTGATTTTTAAGGTTGTACTTCCACAGAATGCCGTTAGTTTTATCATTGGTCGAATAATAAATTTGAGAAGCGTCTTTGGTAAAAATGTACTCTTGAACAGCACATGAAATGGGTTTGTCACGCGTCCATATCTGTTTGTCTACATCGTACAAGTTTAGACAATACCCGTTGTTTTGTCCGTCGTAAAGTTGTGCAACCAAATACTGTCCATCTGGTGACCACACAAATCGATCTTTTTCCGTTACATCAATGGAAAGTGTCTTCGTTTTTCCTGCATATCCATCCAACAGGACAAGGTGATTTTCGCTGCGATACAAAAATTGTGGCGCAGGTGGCTTGTCCTGTGCGGCGGCAAATCGTGGCGCGAACAAAAGATAAATGCTGACCAATAATATACTTGACCAACACCAGCGAACTTGAAAAAACATCAATTCACCCTGTATTACAAATGAGTCTTCTGGTCTCTGCGGATAATCGTATTTTTCTTTGTGTCTTCGTGGTTAAACCGTATTTTATGTCTGCAACGGACGGCGTTGTTCTGGCCCACCCGGATTCTTGACGATGATAAACTGCGCCCGTTCGTGCATCTCGGCAATCGTCCGCGCGTTGCTGTAGCTCATGCCGGAGAGCAAGCCGCCACGCAGCTTCTTAACGACTTTGCTGGCTTTGCCTTTATAGGGTGTGAAGGTTGTGCGACCTTCTGGAACATAATCATCGAGGCTGATGGTGGTTGATCCCAATGCCAAGCGCTTCTCGAAGGCAGTAGCTGATGCCATGCCGCGTACCATCTTTTTGAGGATACCGTCTTGCTCAACCGGTTCGCCGGGGCTTTCGTCTGTGCCAGCGAACAACGAACCGACCATAATCGTATCCGCGCCCGCACCGATAGCCTTGGACATATCCCCGGGTTTGCGGATGCCACCATCGCTGATAATCGGAATACTATCGCGGTCATTTTTATAGGCTTCTGCCGCGTTCATAATGGCGGTGATTTGCGGCACGCCCACTCCTGCCACATCGCGCGTTTCGCACACATAACCCGGCCCAACACCAACTTTGACACCATCCGCGCCGCTGTCACGCACGTATTTCGCGCCGTCAATGGTCGCCACGTTGCCCGCGATGATTGGCGTGCTTACCCGTTCAGTGATCTTCAGCCGGTGCAGAATTTCCTGTGTGTAATCGAGTTCGCCGTGTGCGATGTCCAACACCAGCACATCGACTTCCGCCGCGACCATCGCCAGCGCCCGCTCAATGTCACCATCCTGTACACCAATCGCCGCACCGACCAGTAAACGCCCTTTGCTATCCAGCGAAGCCTGTGGATATTGGTGATAATACTTATAATCTTTCATGGTATACACGCCGACCAAGCGCCCATCGTTATCCACCACCGGGATTTTTTCGACGCGGTGCTTGTGCATGGCATCAACCGCTTGTTCCAATGCTGTGCCAATCGGAACCGTCGCGATTTGTGCGCGTGGGGTCATGATTTCATGTAGCTGTGAATCATGTGATCCTGCCTCGAAGTCACGCGG
>JACDGI010000608.1 GCA_013821665.1 Anaerolineae bacterium | reverse complement strand
GCTGTGCATTGAGCGCCCTGCTGCGCGATCAGCAGTTGGTATTCGTGGATGCTTTGAACCTCGAAGCGCCGAAGACCAAGGATATGCGCCAGATTTTGGACGCAGTGGTGGGCAAGGATACGCGTAAGACATTGGTGCTGATGACTATTGGCGGAAACGAACATGTCGTCAACAGTATCCATAACTTGAGCGATGTGCATGTCCTGCGTGTGAATTATCTGAACATGCGCGATTTGTTGCAATATGACCGCGTGGTCGTGCCGCTGGACGCGCTGGAAGTCATTAAGAGCATCTGGGGGCAAGCAAGTTAATTATGGCTGAATTACATATTTACGACGTGCTGCGCCGTCCAGTAGTGAGCGAAAAAACGGCAGTGATGACGGACGAGAAGAACCAGTACGTCTTCGAAGTTGCCGAAGAAGCCAACAAGATCCAGATCAAGGAAGCCATCGAGGTCATCTTTGAAGTGGAAGTTGTAAAAGTCAACACGATGATTGTGCCCGCAAAGCGCGGTCGCCGTGGCCGGAACTGGTATTTGCGCTCAAAGCAGTGGAAGAAAGCTGTCGTGACGCTCGCAACTGACCAGACGATTGAATTGTTCAACACCTAAGGTGACAAGATGGCCGTAAAAGTTTACAAGCCCACTTCGGCAGGCCGCCGAGGGATGACGGGCCACAGTTTCGAAGAAATTACAAAGTCGACCCCGCAGCGTTCGTTAACCGAAGCCATTCGTAAGCATGGTGGACGTAACAACACTGGTAAAGTGACCGTGCGGCATCGTGGTGGTGGACACAAACGTCGCTACCGTATTATCGACTTCAAGCGCAATAAGTTTGACTGCGCTGCTCAGGTGATCACTGTTGAGTACGATCCGAACCGTTCTGCCCGTATTGCTTTGCTGCAATATGAAGACGGCGAGAAGCGTTACATCATTGCGCCGCTGGGCTTGAAGGTTGGTGACCGCGTCGGTAATGGCGAATTGTCGCAACTGCGTATCGGTGACTCACTGGAAATCCGCGATATTCCTGTCGGTACGACGATCCACAACATTGAGATGCTGCCCGGCAAGGGTGGGCAACTGGTTCGTTCGGCTGGCAGCTCGGCGCAGTTGTTGGCGAAGGAAGGTAAGTACGCTCAGGTGCGTATGCCCAGTGGCGAGACTCGCTTAATCAGCGAGCGCTGCATGGCGACAATCGGTCAGGTCGGTAACACGGATCACAGCAATGTGAATCTGGGTAAGGCTGGTCGTAAGCGCTGGATGGGTATTCGCCCAACGGTACGTGGTAGCGCGATGGACCCCGCAAGCCATCCTCACGGTGGTGGTGAAGGTCGTTCTCCAATCGGTATGCCCGGCCCGAAGACCCCTTGGGGTAAACCGGCGATGGGTAAAAAGACGCGTGTCAACCGTCGTACTGATAAGTTTATTGTCCGTCGGCGCGGTAAAGGCCGTTGATTTAGTGCTGAGTACTGAGTCACGAGTACCGGGCAAGCGCTGCACGTACTCAGCACTCGGCACTTGGTACTCGTAACTAACGAGGAAATAGAGTATGTCGCGTTCATTGAAAAAGGGGCCTTTCATAAGCCCTAAGCTCCTCAAAAAAGTTGAGAAGCTGAATGATGAAAATAAAAAAGCCGTCATCCGTACTTGGAGCCGCGCCAGCACGATCTTCCCGCAGATGGTAGGACATACCATTGCAGTGCATGATGGCCGCCGCCATGTACCGATCTACGTCACCGAAAACATGGTGGGTCATAAACTGGGTGAGTTCGCGCCAACGCGCACTTATCGCGGCCACCTTGTTGAGAAGAAGATGAAGTAAGGGGACTATGAAATGAAGGTACAGGCTAAGACATCTTATCTCTCGATTTCACCCCAGAAGATTCGCCTCGTGGCTGACAAGGTACGTGGTATGGGTGCTAAGCAGGCGGTGACTGTGCTCGCGTTCATGCCTCAAAAGGGTGCTGAATTCGTGCAGAAGACACTGAAGTCGGCGATTGCCAATGCTGAAAACAACTACGATTTGAATCCTGATAATCTGGTGGTTGAGACGATTTACGCCGGAGATGGCCCACGCTTAAAGCGTATGAAGGCCGGCGCACGGGGTCGTTCCAAGCCGCGTGTCAAGCGTACATCACACTTGATGATTGTTCTCAACGAGCGAGAGGAATAGCACATGGGACGTAAAGTTCATCCAATCGGTTTCCGGTTAAAGATTACCCGTGACTGGGATGCTCGCTGGTACGCAGAAGGCGCTAAGTTCCGTGAGCTGCTGCAAGAAGACTTCAAGATTCGGCGCTTCGTTAAGAAGCTGGGATTGCGCGCTGGTGTCTCTCGCATCGAAATCGAGCGTTACCCGAACCAACTGCTGGTCAACATTCACACCGCTAAGCCCGGTATTTTGATCGGACGTAAGGGTGAGGCCGTTAAGGACTTACGCACGGGTATCGAAGTCATGACCGACAAGAAGGTCAAGGTCGAAGTGACCGAGATTGAGAAACCAGATCTCGACCCGACATTGGTCGCCGAAAACATTGTTGATCAATTGGAACGTCGTATTGGTCATAGCCGCGCGATGAAACGTGCGATTAGCCAAGCGATGCGCCAAGGCGCACTGGGTATCAAGATTGAAGTCGCTGGTCGTTTGGCCGGTGGCGATATGGCTCGCCGTGAATGGTCAAGCGAAGGCCGCGTGCCCCGCTCATCACTGCGCTCCGATCTGGATTATGGTACTGCTGAAGCCCTGACCACCTTCGGACGCATTGGCGTGAAGGTCTGGATTTATAAGGGTGAGATTCTGAAGCAGGAAGACAAGCCTGAACCGAAGAAAGACGTTTACGTGACACCGTAATCAACAGTCTATGCACGGGTTTGCCGCCGGCAAACCCCTACTAGATGGTTAGAGGATTAAGTAATTATGTTAATGCCAAAGCATATGAAATACCGCAAGCAACAACGCGGTAACATGAAGGGCAAGGCCAGTCGCGGGAACGTCGTTTCCTTCGGTGAATATGGTTTGCAGGCATTGGAACCGGTATGGTTGACCGCCCGCCAAATCGAAGCTGCCCGTAAGGCAATGGTGCGCTTCACCAAGCGCCGTGGTAAGGTGTGGATCCGGGTATTTCCGGACAAGCCATACACACAAAAAGCTGCCGAAACCCGTATGGGTAGCGGTAAAGGTAACGTTGAGTACTACGTCGCCGTGGTACGACCGGGGCTTGTGCTGTTCGAGATGGGCGGCGTGACAGAAGAAGATGCTAAAGAAGCCCTGCGTCTGGCCGCGTTCAAGTTGCCGATCAAGACCAAGTTGATCCGGCGCTATGATCCGATTTCAGGGCAGGAGGTCAAGTTAGAGTCATGAAGTCAAGAGAAATTCGTGAGATGACCAGCGAGGAAATCCTCAACGCTATCGAAGACAGCCGCGAAACCATGTTTAAGTTTCGCTTCCAAAAGGCTTCTGGACAGCTTGAAGATGAAAGTGCGCCGACTCGTACACGGCGTGAGATCGCGCGGATGAAGACGATTTTGCGCGAGCGTGAGTTGGCTAATACATTAGCCGGTAAGGGAAAGTAGCATGGCTAATGATCGTCGGCGGCTGATTGGCCGCGTAACCAGCAGCAAGATGGAAAAGACGGTGGTGGTGGAAATCGAACGCCGCAAGATGCACCGTGTTTATAAGAAGGTCATCAAGTTCACCAAGAAAGTCTATGCCCACGACGAAAGCAACGCGGTCGAAGTTGGATCGTTAGTGCAGGTCGTGGAAAGTAAACCTTTGAGCAAGACCAAGCGGTGGGTTGTTGAACAAGTATTAGAAACCCCCGGCGGGCGAGTGTTGCAGCCGATTTTGGGCGAAGTTGTGATTGAACCGGTTGCTGAACCAACCGAGCCAACCTCAACTGAAGAGGAGGCCGCATCATGATCCAGAACGAATCACGAGTAGTCGTCGCTGACAACAGCGGCGCACGCGAAATTCTTGTCATCCGGTTGTTGGGCGGTTCATTCCGCAAGTACGCCGGTGTCGGTGACATCGTGGTTGGCACTGTAAAAGTCGCCAGCACCGATGGCAATGTGAAGAAGAGCGAAGTGGTGAAGGCCGTTATCGTCCGCACTGCTAAAGAATACCGTCGCAGCGATGGCTCATACATCAAGTTTGATGATAATGCGGCTGTTCTGCTGGCGGAAGACATGGAAAATCCACGCGGTACTCGCGTGTTTGGCCCGGTGGCGCGTGAACTGCGCGAAAAAGGCTTCCTGAAGATTGTATCGCTCGCGCCAGAAACGCTGTAGGGTTGGGGAGTTAAGGCATTATGCAACGGATAAAGAAGGGCGATACGGTTGAAGTTATCGCCGGTAAAGACCTTGGCGAACGCGGCCCGGTCGTCACTGTGATGGTCAAAGAAGACCATGTGGTGGTCGAAGGCCTGAACGTTGGCAAGAAACATGAAAAGGCCAAGCAGATTGGCAGCCGTCAAATTCCAGCGCAGATTATGGAATTTAATTCGCCGCTGCACATCTCAAACGTGATGTTGGTTTGCCCGTCGTGCGATAAAGCTACACGCGTGGGCTTCCGCTTCAAGGATGATGGTACCAAAGTTCGCTTCTGCAAGGCTTGCGACTCGGATATTGATTAACACAGGAGCGAATGAGGATGGCGACACCAATTTTACAAGGGCGTTACAGAGACGAAGTCGTCCAAGCCCTGATGGAAGAATTTAAGTACAAGAGCATTATGGAAGTCCCGCGCGTTCAGAAGATGGTTATTAACATCGGTCTGGGCGAAGCGAATGAAAATCCCAAGCTGCTCGATGGCGCGGTGGAAGATTTGCGGCTCATTACCGGGCAGCAGCCAATCATCACCAAGTCGAAGAAGGCTATTGCGACCTACAAGCTGCGTGAAGACCGCGCCATCGGTATGAAGGTGACAATTCGCGGTGAACGGATGTGGGCGTTGTTGGACCGGCTGATTAACAT
>JACDGI010000607.1 GCA_013821665.1 Anaerolineae bacterium | reverse complement strand
GGCGGTGAGGACGAGCGTATCCCTAGTGTCATTGAGCAGATAGATGTGTGAATGATAGAGACGCAGTCGTTCTTTGGTGAGATCGGACACATCGCGCAGCAGACGATCCACTTCTAGGATGGTTGATACCTGAGTACCCACGTCCACCACCGTTTGCAGTTCGGTAGACCGGGCTTCCGAATCAAGGACAGCGGCTTGCAAAGATATTCGCGAACGTTTTAACTCTTCAACCGTTTCAGCCTGGCGCTCCGCAATAGGCCGGAATAAAAGTGCGCTAGATACGGCGAAAAGTAAAAGGATAACCAATAATACGACGAACGAAATAAGCTTTGCCTGTGATAGGCGGTTGTTGGTTTCGGTCTCATACTGCAAGCTAATTTGGTTCATACCGTCCAGAAAACTATTTTCATTGCCAAGTATGACGTTAACGTAGCTGTTGGAGAGACTGTTACAATTACTGGCGGTTGATGTCACCAGGCAGCGACCAGCAGTGAGGATGGCATCGTAAGCAGGGACGATGGCCGCATATAAAGAGCCTACTTCTTTGCTATTGCTCTGGAAAGGAATGCTTAACTCAGCGTCGCCATATTGGAGGCCAATTTGTGACTTTTCAAACGTATCCAAGAGTGCAGCCAAAACTTTTTTAGTCTGGTTACGGATCTCATCATTGGTCGCAACCTGAAGCTTAAGCGCGGTTTTGCTGATGTTTTGGCTTAGTGTCTGTTGGCGACCAATAATACTGATTATATGGGGATCATTTGCGCCGCGAGACAGCAGTATCTGTGTGGCGATTTGTGGAATAATGAGAAAGGCAAGTAAGAGGGCTGGAAAAGCAAGATTCAGTACATTGAAACTGTTTTTTTCAATCGGTGGGTTATGATGCGCTTCTTGCGGCATTGGTTCTCCCCTTTTTAATATCAGGGTTTTGCTTTCATAGAATGGCGTGCTGTATTTAGGTAAAAGATGGATAAATCGGCAGCATAAGATCACCCAAAGGTACGTCTTATATTTCTCATTCTACGTTTAGATAGTATCGTATAGCATTAAGAAGATGGATAGTATCATTACAGTAGTGAGAAAGTTTTAAAGTTCTAACCATACGACAATACTTCGGCACAATTTCAAAGAGAACTTTAACGCAGATTTATCCAGAATATCCTTTCTTTTTCTCGCGTGAACCTTTATAATGCGCGTCGATTTGGCCTGACTATCCGGGCCTTGAAAGCGAGAATGAGCAACATGAGCGTAGAAACAATTGCGGACGGTGTGGTCGTCAGCATGACCTATCAGTTGATGGTAGATGGCGAAGAAGCCGGTCGTGCAGGCGAAGACGAACCATTGGAATATCTGCATGGGGCAGACAATATCGTTCCCGGCCTTGAAGCAGCCCTTGTCGGCAAGAAGGTCGGCGACCGTGTCCAAGTGATCGTCCCGCCGGAAGAAGCCTATGGTGAATATGATGACGAAGAGATGGACGAGTTCAGCATGGAAGAAATTCCCGGCTCGGAAAATCTGGAACTCGGCATGATTGTTGAGGTCGAGGATGATGACGGTTATATCTATGAAGGTACCGTGGTCGAGATCGAAGACGGTACGATTTTGGTTGACTTCAATCACCCGTTGGCTGGCAAAACCCTGAACTTCGATGTGACGGTTATCGGTCTGCGTGAAGCTGATGCCGAAGAACTGGAACATGGTCATCCGCACTCGTTGGCGGGTATGTTCGAAGACGACGAAGAATAAAGGCTGTTGGCTGAGCAATAGCTTTAGGTCTGTAGAGTGGGCGCGCTGAGGTGCGCCCTTTCGTGATTCCAGCAGTAAGATTGATTAAACCCTCATTTTTTTGATGACACCTTTATCACCTAAACCCGAATTTATTCTCGCGTCCAGTTCCCCACGTCGGCGTGAACTTTTTGGCACGCTGGGTATCCCCTACACCATTCTTAAACCAGATATTGATGAAAGCCAACATGAGGGTGAAGTGCCGTTGGATTATGTGGAGCGCTTGAGCCGTGAAAAGGCGATGGAAGTCCTACAGCATTTGAGCAAGCCCTCGGCTGTACTCGCGGCGGATACGGTGGTCATCCTGAGCGCGGACACGATGGGCATTAATGAGCAGGGTGTAATCCTCGGCAAACCGGTGGATGCAGTCGATGCACGCCAAATGTTGCAGCAATTACGTGGACGAGTACACCAAGTGTGTACAGCTATGACGCTTATCATTCTGGCAGAGGGTGATGTTCAGAGCAGCACCACACAGATCACGCGCACGGATGTGACCATGCGCGACTATAGCGATGATGAAATCGAGGCCTACATCGCAACCGGTGATCCGTTTGATAAAGCGGGCAGTTATGCCATTCAGCATCCGGTGTTTAAGCCTGTGGCGCGGATTGACGGTTGTTATACCAATGTGATTGGTTTGCCGATGTGTCGGTTGCAGACGATGCTTGCAGCTATTGGTTGGGCGAGGATCGAAGCGAAACCCGTGTGTGATTGCAATGAACGGTATAAAGGATTATTCGGGTAAAATGCTGTCTAAAATGGTGGATGTTGACCTGTTTGATATAAAGCTTTTCTAAGATTGACTATTCCTTCGCGGTTCAGGTGGAAGGTCTCAACGGTTGCGCGACCTGTTGGTGTAATCCCGATGATAAGGCTGTAGTCATCATTCCATACAAAATGATCAGACCACTTTTGCTGGCGCGGGTGAAATAAAGGAACTTTCTGAATAGTTACAGGGTCGTAGTTTTCAGTCTTATTGTATTTGTGGTTATTACAACCTTGACACGACAACGCGAGATTATCTTCTGTGGACAAACCATCTTTACTGACTGGTCTGATATGCTCTACCGAAAATGACTGTGTGGCGAACTGACTTTGACTTAAACAGTATTCGCAACAACCATGAGCGCGATTAATTACAAATTTGCGAAGCTCAGACGTGATACGGGCATCACTCATATGTGGGCGCTTGGATGCCTAATGCCGTCATGAGGTCGGGAAGTGACATTTGGCGCAAACGTGCTAAGGCAGCGAGGGCGGTGACACGTTCGGCTTCTCTCTTTTCAAATAGATTCGTTATGTTGATGAGTTCTGTCAGTTCCGTACTGCTTAGTGTCTCAGCGATACGCTTTTTAATCAGTTCATTATTACGAAGACGTATATCCGTTGGAATATCGCGGTTAATTTGAAGTAGCAATTCAGCTTCATTTGCCTCAACATGAGGTGCTGCATGGGCGGCTCGTAGGGCAACGATTTTTTCAGTAAGAGAATCCAATTCATCCGGTGGTAATTGTGCTACAGCATCTAAAAGTTGTTCAACGGAAGTTTGAATACTAATTGTAGACATCTTGATTACTCATCTAATCTATCAATCGATGAACACATCATACCAGTTTTTATCGCTCAACCAAACTTTTGAAGGATCGAGTCGCGCATTTTGTGAGCATAAGCCGGACAGTGGGCCAATGCCAGTGATTCCTCAACATCGCGCTCTAAATTATAGATGATGTCGAAGACGCGGCTGATCGTCCATTCAGGATGAGGGCGTTCGAGCAGGGTGAGCTTTTGTCCGGCTTCGACGCTTCCCTCTTGCAAAACACGCACGTACCATCCGCTGAATCCATTTTGTTGGACGCGTGCAGCCAAATCTTTTTGCTGCCAGCGACGCGCCAATTTCCAACACGGATGGCGTGGTTGCGACACTTCCACACGAACATCACCAATGGCGAAGATGTCACCCAACGAAACTTTATCCTCATTTATTTCGGTCACGGTCAGGTTTTCACCGAAGCCACCATAAACCCAATCCAATTGAGGCAGCACACGCCGCCAATAAGCATAATGGGATTCGGCGTAGAGCAGCACGGCTTTATCCGGCCCACCATGATTTTTGAGGTCGGCCTGTGCGTCACCGGCGAAATCTTCTTTGCCCAAATAAACCGGACCATCAACAGGCTCTTTGAAGATACCGGAACGCCAAACTTTGTCCTCACCGTCATGGTTATTGATGTAGTGACGCTCGGTTGGCATTCCGATTTGCAATGAAACGATTTGCGGCATAGCAAAAGTCCTAATTTGAATATGATTATTGAGGTCGCAGCCTCTTGCATCCTTACCTAACATGATTTATGGATAAAGGATGCTTCTAAATCGGCGCAATGGTTTGAAAACTCGAACGATTTTTGTTTTACAATGCTGAACTTTTGTTCTATAATAAGGGTATGTATTTTTTGGGGTCGAACCACATTAAACGGTGGAGAGCACCTTTTGCCGAAGCACAGCGCATGGTTTCCCTCAGAATTGTTTTGCTCCCCTTCGCCATGAGGGCTATCGGCGACTGAGCTTGCGCAAGGTAGCCGATGTAGGGGCTGGGGGATGAGGGTTAATTATAGCCTCCACCACTTAATGCTGTCCTACCTTTTTTGTATTTCTCTGTGTTCTGTGTGGTAAAAACCGGATTGCAATGACAGCAGCGGCATACTCCAAAAATGCGGCGGTGGCAACAGCCGAGCGATCCGCCGAAACAGCGGCTTTGAGCGAACATCCCGCCGCCACAAAATGTCAATTCGGCGGCATCACGGGAGCTTCCTGCCTGCCATTTCGGCGGATTTATTGCACAATCTGCGACAATTGCGAATCATTTGCAGCATTTACTGCAAAAGGTGCTTTTCTTAGGCACCTTGCAATGATGCCTAACCGGCGCTGTCAATTTGTAGAATCGTAGACTCCGTATACTGGCTCGACAAAGTAGACACCGGCTTGGCCTTCCGCCAGCCAGCCTCGTACCGCCCCGATGCCATATAGAACCTCAAACCATGCCATGCCTTCTGCACAAGTTGGCCCACTCACCACTTGGAAGGTTTGACCGGGCGAAACGCGTCCAAGGCGTTCGTAAGTCGTCGCTGGCCCACGCCGGACGCTGACGGTCGTGGTATCGGTATCGCCGGAGGTGACACGTCCACGCGCGCCGG
>JACDGI010000032.1 GCA_013821665.1 Anaerolineae bacterium | reverse complement strand
GATGAATTAGCCTTGATTACGCAATTCTCCCTCAAATACCACCTGAGTAGTTACGCAATTACTGCATTATTTGCATCATTCCCGCCGACATGGCAGGCGGCTGTGAGGGAGCAATCCGCCGAAATGACATTTTATGTCGGCGGGATGCTCGGCTGTTGCCGCCAGTGCAGCGGATTGCTCGGCTAAATCCGCCGCTGCACTTTTGGCGGTACCGTTGCAGCGGATGAACGGGAGTGATCCGCCGAAAGCGCAAAAGCGAAGACAAAAAAGGCACACCTTTTCCCCACGAAAATTCATTTGATTGTGTGGAAAATTGCTCCACCGTTTAGTGTGCTGCTACCATAAGAAGGTAGGACTGCATTAAGTGGTGGATGGACATTTTAAACCCTCACCCCCAGCCCCTCTCCCTCAGGGCGAGGGGAGCCAATGCCATACACGGCACGCTGTGTCCCCTACGAAAACAGGTGGTTAGAGGATATAAAAGGTCTCCACCTTTTAGTGTGAACTACCCATAAGAAATACCAACCTCTATTTTAGAACAAAAAGGCTATCTAGGTCAAGCGTGTTTGGTTCGAGTTTCCAAACCTACGTCAAGGCCGTTATCGAGCTTATCTATAACTGACGTTATCTATCCACCACCACACATTCAGTATGCAGCATTTAATCAGAGTCTAGCCTTACATGACGCTAGACTCTGATTGGAGTGGGTCAACGATTAGAATAAATGAGTTATCATAAGACATTAATGGGCAGGGAATATATTGATATGATGATGTGTTCTTGTGGGGGATTAGTCGTAAGAGGTCGAGTAGAGGGCAGCCGTTAAACCACCCTTTACTCTTATCACCGCAAACACCTGCTGTTTCAAGGAGCGTGCCAAACACAAGTATCGCTCACAAATAGCGGAGCGGCTGAACCATGAGAACCATATTTGAGTAGGAAAAAAGGACATTTTCTTGATGAGCATGACAGATTTGCAAGCCCCACGTCCCAGCCTATCCATGCTGTCAGCCGAAGATGTTGCTCATGCCAACTTTGAAATTCTGCGCCGCGCCGGACGCAAAGCCTCTACGGTTGAGCAATATACCCGCACCGAAAAGTTGTGGGTGGCCTTTTGTGCCGCGGAGGGATTGAACGCCGCCAATTTCGAAGTCGTCTATGTAGACGCTTTTTTCCAGTCGATCAAGGATGCCTACAGCCGTGTGACCCTGCAAAATATGCTGTCACATCTGCGTAAAGTGGTGGAAGCGATTGCCGCCAGTTCGGACGAAACCGCCGCGCTCTATGTCCGTCAATTACAGGCGCTCAAACACTACAAAATTGACTCGATGTGGGGCGGCTCTAACCAGCGCAAACGGGCCGGCAAACGCATTGATACATCGACCGTTTGGGCTGCAATTCATGCCGATGCCCCTACCCCACTTGCCAAATCCCGCAACGCAGCTTTATATGCGATTCTGTTTTTCGCAGGGTTACGCCGTGAGGAACTGCGCCAGTTGACATGGGCGAATGTCGATTTCGAGCGCAGTGTCATTAAGGTCGTTGGTGGCAAGAAACGCGCCCGCAACGAATCCGACGATGTGCCGATGTTGGGCGATCTCAAATCTATTTTGCTCCAGTGGAAAGCGATCCAGACCACATCTGCCGGAGGAGCGCGTGTTTATGTGATTTGCGCGGTCAATAAAGCCGGTCGTTTCAAGCCCGATAGACCCATTGCTTCCGGCTCGATTTATGACCTGATGCGCCCTTACGAAGCCATGCCGCATGATGCCCGTCACACGCTGGTTACCAGCTTGCTCGATAAAGGTGTGGCGCTGCATACTACCCAGAAAATTGCCCGCCACAAACGCGGCGAAACCACCCTGCAATATGCCCACGCGATGGAAGCCGAGCAGCTTGCCAAAACCGTGCCTAATCCCTATGGATAGACCACTGCTGCATATGTGATTGTTCATTAAATAAGGAAAACTGATGAAACAAAGTGAAATTGATCGCTGGATGCGCCGTCAAAGCCGCCGCGATGCCCATAAAACCATGCCCGGTATTAATTGGGCGCTGGTTGTGATGGTCATCGCGGTTGCGGTGGCCTGTTTATTTGTGCTGCTGAAGCTGATTCATACGGGTTAGCAGTCAGACATTTGCACTATCGATGATGGCTGCTGTACCCGTGTCATGTTTGGAATTCTTGACCATCGTTTCGAAATAGGTGACTTCTTCCACATCCAGATCGCGCCGAATGACCACAGCCATACCGCCACTTTCTCCGAACATCCGGTATTTGACGAACTGCCAAGCATCGCCGTCTTTAGGGCTGTAAACGACGGTGAATTCGGCCTGTGCAGGCAAATACTGAATCTTATGAGGGTGAACCCCATAATAAAAATTAGTTGACCCTTCATGGTGCTGTACGGCAGTAGGCAAAGCATCAAGCAGGCCGCTCATTTTTGTCCCTTTATTCAATTTTCAATACTGATGTGTTGCAAAATAATTAACACAAACTCAAATCGCTGTCAAGCACCATCATATTGCATGAGATTCGCAGCCTGATTTGCGCCCAACTATCATTTGACTTGATAATTAAAAACACAAAACATGAATGAGAGATGAAGTTCTCGTCGGCTTCTATCACTTTCTTATAATTAGACATAACTTGCTCATTTTTCTCGGTTTGTTTGTGAACACATGAACCGTTCTATTGAGGTGTACCTGCCCTGCCCCACGCAATCGGCTATAATAAAAACCATCGATCATCACCAGATTGCGATAGGATTGAACAGCGCCATTTATGGCAATCGAAATCGCACCGGATCAAGAAATCTGGGTCACAACACCAGAGGGTGCAGAGCTAACCGGTTACAGTCGCGAATATCTTGAACAGTTGGCGAGAAAAAATTGGCGACAGACAGATGATGAACGCAACATCAAAATTCGAAAACGTTCAAATCGTTACGAATTATGGTTGCCTAATTTGCTACACTACATCAATGAAATCGGTTACGGCCCGCACCAGGACAAAAAATAGATGGCGAGACATGCACCTTTAACAATTCAATAGGTATGAAATAGTCGGCGAACTCGATAATGCGCTTTACCTTTTTAATACGGTTTACCCTCGTACGGGAGGGTCAAAGACCCTCCCGTATTCTTCCCTCCATCGCTTGTGGGCAACCAGTGACTGAGCGCAGCGCAAGGTAGCTGGGAGGGTTAGGGTGGGGTTCTTTCTCCGTCCAAATTGGTTAAACGTCATTATGCCGTCCGAAACCCTATTGAAATGTCAAAAGGCATCAACTTCTCCCCTCAAAAATAATTTCCTATTTGACTTTCTCGGCTTAAGCAAATATAATTCTTTTCAACACAATCTACCTCATGTACAACTGACACCAAACAGTTTGAACCTAGGATATTCGCTGTCGAAGCAACTGCTCCCCAATCGGATGCGGAAGGCATGTCTTTTGCATCAGTGGACACCGTTGGCGCGTGGTCAGGCTTATGGTGCGTGTAGGCGTAGGCTGTCTCATATTCAATCTACAGATAAGGATACCGCCCTCCAAGCGCTATCTGAAGTGCCCTTTGCTAGTTGGTGATAGTCAAAGGGTGCTTTTATTTCCCATTCTAATCTGCTTGATTCGTTTCCGATAAAGGTGTTTATGTAATCTAAATTTTTCTAATTTCTGGCAAAAACCGCATATAGATTTCTCTCCCCTACCCACATATTCGTATTCAGGTTTAATTTTACAAACTTGTTCTACCAAATACCAACCATTCCCCAACCCACTTAACATCCTTGCTCTCTCAAAATGGTTAGCGCCAACGACCTCAAACAGTTACAAAATGTTCTTCCAAATGGTAACCCATTAGCCCTCTTTATCCGTTATGATGCTTATTGGAGCAATTGTATTGCCCCTTCCCCTGTTACTATGGGGGAAGGGCTGGGGTTAGGGGTATCTCTTCCGCGCACAATTGGCACAAAATCCCATTGTGCATTTGCCGCCTGTGCTGCTTGTTCTGCATATTGTGCACATTCATTGAGTGTGCTTCAGCACCTTTGTTGTCTCAGGCGGAGGCTTGAGCCTCTGACGACGCTGACACAAAAATGCACTGTGAAAATGAGGAATTTTGCGAATTTTCGGCATATCCTTCCCTCAAAGCCGCCGTTATACCGCTTTTCTCATTGATGTGCTGCTAAAGGAGTAATATCTCCTTGGATTTAGTCGTCGAAGTTTTATCGCCGGGTAACGTGGGCAATCCCGATGAACGTGATTAGCTCGCTCGTAAAGTCGCAAATTATCTAGCGGCAGGCTGTGAACTCTGGTTGCTCGATCCTGAAGTCGAAAAGTTAGAGCGGTATCTACCTAATCAACCGGTTTGTACCTATCGCAACGGTGAGGTATTAGAAGGTGTCGGTCTGCTGGAAGGTTTTCGACTCGAAATTAGTGCTATCTGGCCGCAATAATAAGTATTAAAGCTTGGACTGTAACTCTGGCGGCAGTCGTTTTTCAGTGCGATAAGCTATATCAATCACCGCGCCGGGTTGGAATTGGCTGGTGATCTGTCGCAGCCCTTCGCGCCGATCTTCACCCCCTTCATCGGTGAGCAAAAGTTGCTGGCAGTAAGCAGCGATGTCCTGCACGATGCGTTCATAGCGATAGTAGGCCAGCGCCACCGGATCAACTGCCGTCTGCCCGTAACCTTCGTAAAAAAGCCGTTCATCATGCTCGGCGTACTCCCCTCGCCCATCAATGCCCGCGCCAATGAACATCAAATCGCGCTCCTTGGGTGCCAACAGCGGTTGATCCCAATCCACGATATACAAATCATCACTGCTGTTGTTCATCAAAATATTGCCCACATGAATATCCGAATGGCACAGCACAAATTGGGACCGTTGTCCTCGCAGCACCGCCCCCAAATCCTCTGCCCGTTTGATGAGGTGGTTAATCTCAGACTGTTTGGCTTTGAGCAGCATGGCTAAATCTGCCGCTACCGGATCAGCAAAAGTTTCTGCTTCAACCTGTGTCTGAAACTGCCGCACCAATTCGCGCCAATATGGAGAATAGGTTTCCTGTGAAATACGAGTCGCCAGCGTTGGCGCTAGGATCGTCGCATGGATGGCTTTTAATGCGCGTCCAAAAACAATCCAATCTTGATCGGATAGATTTTTCTCCCATCCACTTTGCCCCTCAACAAAGGGATAGAGTATCAAGTTAAACGCGTCCAAACGTGCTGATAATTGTCCTGATCGCGTGGGCATGGGCGCGATAATCTGCGAGATACCTTGATCGAATAGAAACTTGGGTACATCAACGGCTATCGCATCAAAATGCCCGCTGCGGAGCTTCACGAAATAAGGTGTGCTGTCGTCAGCATCCGCACGAAACACAGCGGTATTCATATCCGCACCCAGTGGCAGAAAAACAATTTTGGCGACCTTTAAACCATATTCATCACGCAAACAGGCGATTATTTTTTCATCAGAAAGCACTGGTCGTTCGAGCATATTTTACCCTTCGGCAAGCATCAGACTTATGAACTCTAAAAGCGTTTTAGCGGCTCAGAAGGGTCATATTGTACTCACTGAATCGCATTTGATCGACCATCGATTTGGCGTTATAAACGCTGGCGAGTCGCAGCCTCAAACAACATTCGCTAGAATGAGCATCAAGACATAATAATCATTCAAGAAGCGGGAACAAATCGTATGCTCCTGTTTCTTTTTCACTATAAAGGCACGATGATGGATTTGTTGACCGAAGGTAATGCCGCCAAACTTTACTGCCTGAATTGGATCGAGCAGTACGTGTCATCCCAAAACAGGGACATCAACATTTTAGATTTGGGCTGTGGCAGTGCGCTCAATTTCGTCAAACTGCTTCAGAATCACAAAAATGTGCGTTATATTGGCATTGAACCTTCCCCTGCCGCTTGTGAAGCAGCCCGCCGTAACCTCTCCGGCCTGAACGCCACCATCATCAATGGCCCTGCCTACGACATTTACGGAAAAGTCGTCCACGAGCAGTTTGATCTGGTGGTGTCTTTTAGCGTATTCGAGCATGTTTACCGCCGCTTAGATTACCTGAAGGCCGCAAAAACCTGCCTGAAACCTGATGGCTACTTCCTCATCAATTATGATGCTGGACACTTCGTTTATCCGGGCAATTTGCGCGAGCGAACCAAGAATCTGGTTGGGCCGATCATGGCTCGCCTCGGACAAGAACGCTATTTTCAAGCCTTTGTGCCTGAAGCCGACTTCCAAAACATGCTGGCTCAACTCAATTTCAAGGTTATTGAAGCGCGCAGTTTTAATACACAGCTCAAGGGTGTTTATAAAACCATCCCAGCCGAACATCGCGCCGATTTTATGGAAAAGTGGCTCGATTTCGAGCAGTGGATGAATAGTTTGAATATGCCTTACAAGGATGCTCAATCCCGTTATTGGTTGACTCGCAATTTCATCCTCAAAAATGCGTCATAAGCGGACGTTCGTCAGGCACTTGGTCTCAGAAAAAGCGATCATACACGCGGCAAAATTGTATTGACAATTTAAGGCATAACTTTCAAATAGGGAGGTTTGTTTGCCCTTTATTGAGATTTGCCATATAGGTTATTTTGCGCGTAGACTGATGACAAGACGAGATGTGGAGATTGTGCGATGTTTGAAGCCCAAACCAAACCTGTGACTGCCGAAGCATTTATCACTTTCATCCTGCAATCAGAGAATGAAGGCCGCCGCTTCGAGCTGATTGACGGAGAAATTGTTGAGAAAATGCCAACCCAACTTCATGCCTTAATTGCCACTCTTTTTATTTTCAGATTATCGCTGTATTTTCAGAATAACCCGATTGGTTGGGTCTTTACCGAACTCCGAATTAAACTACCCAGTGATGATCTAAACGATACAATCCCTGATATTTCAGTCGTGTTAAAAGAAGGTCGGGAGTTTAACCCGAATGAACCGCTGACTTTTATGCCTGATTTGGCGATTGAGATTAAATCACCAACCGACAGCCTCATCAAAATGCGCAAGAAAGCCAATTATTATCTGGAAAACGGAACCAAACTCGTTTGGCTGGTCGATACACAACGCCAAAAGGTCGAGATTTACACCGTGGATGACACCGAAATCTTGGGTGTGAATGACACACTCGATGGCGGCGATCTGCTGCCAAATTTCAAGCTGCCCATGACTGATCTATGGTCACAGAAGTAGTAAATCCCATATAAACCCTCATATGCACCCAACCTTAATCAAAGCCAACATCGCCTTACTCGAAGGCTTGCCGTCCGAAGCACAGCGCTATCTGCACCAATATCGCAGCGAGGATGCACCCAACCCTGATCCTGATTTAGCGATCAGCTTGTGGTTGGATGCCCACAGCCGCAGTACACCTGAAGCCGTCATCGAAGGCTTGCAAGAACTGGTCAGCCGTGTGCCACCGGATGATTCTTATGCGCGGATGGCACAGGAATATTTGCAAGATGAGGCGGCTTATCGCAGCCCTGCTCCACCGGCCATTCGTCGCCGACCTTTAGTGCTGGCGGGATTGTTCACGCTGGTGGGTGTAGTCGTCACGTTGGGATTGATCGCCTTATTCAATCGGGCACAACCACAGCCTATCAACAATAATGACACGACACAAACCGCCTTAGCACCAACGGCTGTTGTCGCTGCTAATCTGCCGGATACCAGCCAGACACTGGTGCCTGACCAGTACACAGCCCGTTATCCACAGGGCATATTGAATGTATTGGCGTTGGAAAATGCTTCGCAGCGCGTGGTTAAAAATTCGGATGGATCGTTGGCGACACCGATTGCGGGTGCCCGTTTTTATGCCCTGCGTTTGAACTTTGAATGTCGCGGCGGCATCTGCGACCAACCACCGGAGGCCAGAATTACGGTGGCTTTGGATGACGGGACACAGCTTGAACCACGAGCCGGCCTGAGCATCAGCGGGGAGCAGCCGTTGCAAGCTGTGGCCTTGGGGCGGACAACGGTGGGCTGGGTGGTGTTTGAAATTCCGTTGGTGAGTACTGTGAAGTCGCTGGTGGTTGCACCGCGTGTAGCCGGAGATTTTGAACCGATTACGATTGCACTGGGGTAGGAAAAGCTAACCGCCAAGTCGCCAAGAACGCCAAGTTCAAGGCAGAGAGCGTTTTAACACATAGCCACAATGAGTTAGAGGCACAGAGAAATCAAAGCCAATTTGCGGTGGGGAGTCAAAAGAAAGGCTGAATACTAACGACAGAAATGAAGATAAAGAACGCCACCAAAACAAGGCCCATCAGGAATGTTTTCAGGATCAAACTCGAAGTTGGGTATTGGGTTTGTAGATGAGCCAGCAGTGGTATCCGCCAAAGTAGAAGAATCAACGCTGCTATAGCCGCGAATGGGACTGCAAAAATGATTGCGACAACAATTCCAGATTGTCCACCGATGAGATATGGTATTCCGATCAAAAGAATAAGGAAAAACAGCCCGAAATAAACGCGGCTACGAGACCTTTGTAAGATCATTTTGAAAACCTATTCCCGTTTCGTTTCCGCCTTAAATGGACACCGTGTGTCCTACGTTTCATGCTATCCATGACCAGCAATCCAAAAACGAGTGTGCCAATCAATATTAAGAATTCACCGTTGTGATATAGAATGATCGTGAAAAGAAGTATCACAACCAGTACAGAAGATAGTACAGATAAAAACGATTTTTTCGGTCGTGAGTACATATTCAAGTACCTTTTTAGAGATTATTCTGATTATAAGAGAAATAAAGCAGCGAAAGTTTTTAACCCCTATTTATTGGGAGTGCTATGGCTGAGGTTGAGGTTCGATTAGACAGTTTGCGAACAGCGGCAGCCGATATTCAACAGGCCAGCCGTGCCATCATTGAGGCGTTGGATGCGGTGCAAGCCGAAGTCACAGCCTTATATGCGCTTGGGCTGCCAGCGGGTGGTGTGGGTGTGTTCAGTGCCAGTTATGCAGCTAATGCAGGTTTGATACAGGAATGGCCGTTCAAGCTGGCACGGTTTTCGACCAACCTTGAACAGGCAGCCGATGATATTCAGCAAGCCATTAGCCAATCAGCACGTCCGATTGCACCGTTGGTACTGCCTTTTATACCGGAGTCAGTGCCGTTGGCCTTGTGGGGACATGGCTTCGAATTTCAATCCAAAACGAGACCGGCGGCTATGATTGTGGACGTCAATACGGGTGTGATGGTAATGGCTGCACCAATGCCGTTGGGCAGTTATATGTCGGTCATCAACCAGCCGTTATATGACGAACTGCAAAATGACCAGCGTGATTTGAGTAACAACCAACTGCTCGTGTCGATTTTGACACAAACCAAAGAGACTCGACTCCAAGATTTGACCGCCTTGAAGAACAACCTACTCAGCTACGATCCAAAGACCGATTTGCAGCATACACCACGGGTACAGGCTTTAGAAACCGAAATCCAAAGTTACGACCAGCAGATTGCCACAGCACAGCAGCATATTAAACAGCAGCAAGCGAGTATTGCGGCCTTGACTGCCCGATTAGACCGTGTGAAACCGGGTGCAGGGGCGGATGTTCAGTTGATTCAAGGGTTGGAAGGTGGACAGACCAACCAGTGGGTGAAGGCCAATACACAGGACTGCGTGAATTATATTGCGACACGAGTACCGATACCGGATGGCTTGGCACGGGATGCGTATCTGTGGAATGATCAGGCGACCAAGATGACCCAATACGGTATGACCACGGGTAATGTGCCGTTGGTGGGTTCGGTGCTGGTGATGGAAAAGGCACATTCGTATGCCGACCATGTTTACGGGCATGTGATGCTGGTGCAGCGGGTAGATAGCGATGGTGCAGTGTGGATTACTGATAATAATCATCCGAGTGTGGCGGTGAAGCTGAGCGATTTGACCAAGGAAACCAGTGGAGCGAATTTGAGCTATTTGTATCTGCCGTGGTTTACGAAAGGATAAGAATTGAACCGCAGAGACGCAGAGGAAGAGGAGAAAGAAAATACAGATTAACCACAGAGACACAGAGTAAGAGGAGGAATACAAAGGCGAAGTACCTGATAAACAGGCGATAACAGGTAACAATTGCGGAGACTGTTACGACGTTTTGCCTGCTTTGCAGGTGGAGCAGGTAAAAAGTGGGTGTTTTGAGGCCATTTATGAAGATAACGTTTGGAAGGTGAAACCAAACTCAAACGATCAAAACTGAAAAAGAGTGGTAGAATTTTTGTTCTTATAGCAGTCATAGAATATCTTTGGGTAGGACTACATCAAGTGGTGGATACTGAATTTAACCCTCATCCCCCAGCCCCTTCTCCCTCATGGCGAAGGGGAGCAAATGCAATTGTGAGGGATACAATCTGGTGTGCTACACAAAATCTGATCTCCACCATTTAGTGTGGTGCTACCTACCTGTTGCCAAAGAAAGGGCATGGCTCAACCGAACCGATGTTCCGGTAAACTTGAAGGATATAGAGTGGAGAATGACTCGTGAAATATAAGCTGGTTGCGATTCCTAAAATCCTTCAAGAGCATGTCGAGTTAATTACCGTCGGTGAACATAACGGTGAGGCGAACCTCGCCACCGATGTCTATCTGAATGCTTTACCGGGGATTGTTTTTCAGCACCACAACGGACGCTCTCCGATTGACAATATCACGACTGCATCCAGCTATCGTGCCGATACATCGACCTTATTTGTCTACGGACAAATGACCGAACCCAATATCGTGAACTACAAAAAAGAACCCTTCACGGCGACGACAATTTTCTTAAAACCGCACGCACTACAAACCCTGTTGGGTATCAACGCATCGGCATTGACCGATGATTTGGTCGAGCTTCGTGAATTTTCAGCAGGTGATCTGAACATGCAGTTGCTTGAAGCCGGGAATGAGCAGATGCGTCTGACGTTACTGACAAACTTTTTAGCGTCCAAACTCAAGCAAGCGACAACATGTGATCGACTCATCGAAGAAAGCCTGCGTATCATCCACAACAACGTGAGCTGTGTGACCGTCAAATATTTGTTTGAATGCTTGAATCTCTCCGAACGCCAATTTCAAAAAAGGTTCAGCCAAACTGTTGGGGTGACCCCACAATTTTATATTCGGGTGAAGCGGTATAACGAAGTGGTACGGCTTATGCAAGCGGGACAGTTTGAAACACTCACCAATCTCGCATACCATTTAAACTACTACGATCAGTCGCATTTTGTTCGCGACATCAAAGCCTTATCAGGGATGACACCAAAGAATCTTTTCAACTGTTACGCCGAAGAGCCACTTTCGACAACCTCATCTCTATACTTTCAAAAGGTCAATGCGTTTGATGAACGCGACGGCTTTTTACAATTTTGAAGGCGACGCTTGTTCTATACTAGCTCTAGAGTGGCAGTTCGGTAGGACTGCATTAAGTGGTGGAGGTTAAAGTTGAGCATACATACCCCACCCCCAGCCCCTCCCCAAAACACAGGGAGGGGAGAAAATGCAAAATACGTGTTCCTGAAAGCTCCTGCTTTTATCAAGAAAAACACTTCCACCATTTAGTGTGGTGCTACCGGCAGTTCAATAGGATGCCACGTTACATCCTGTATCTTCAACAAGTGGAGCAAAGTGTATGAGAAAGATCGTTGCGGGAGAATTTGTGTCGGCGGATGGGGTTATGGAAGCGGCTAATGCGTGGCAGTTTCCGTATCAAACGGAGGAAATGGGCGAGATCACAGAGCGCCAAATCCGCGAGGCCAGTGCCTTTTTGATGGGCAGGGTCACGTATGAGATGTTTGCCGGATACTGGCCTACCCTGAAGAACAATGAATTCGGGGTTGCTGACAAGATGAACAGTGCGCCCAAGTACGTCGTTTCGACAACGCTCCAAAAAGCCGATTGGAATAACTCGACGCACATCAAGTCTATCGAGGAACTCCGCAAGCTGAAGCAGCAGACCGGCGGCACAATCGCGGTTATCGGCAGCATGAAACTCGTTCATTCGCTGCTTGAGGCGAGGCTGCTCGATGAAGTTCAGGCGTTGGTACATCCGCTTGTTCTGGGCAAAGGCGGACGACTGTTTCCCGATGGCTATCATGCGTCCATGAAGGTGGTAGACTCGAAGATTTTGTCCAACGGTGTCGTGTATTTATCGTATCAGATCGAGCACGAAGCGTAGGGACTTCCCTAAGAGGCTGTTTGAGGAGTGGGGATGTTAGAATAAAACGGACGCGATATATCGCGTCCCTACATCAAAATTCTAAAACGAGCTTAAGCATTTCACGCTTTTGTAGGGACGGCATATTGACGGTTGATAATTAAATTCGGTATTTAGGATAGCCGACGGACGGCATGTATGCCGTCCCTACAAAATACATCATTCGTAGGGACGAGATACATCTCGTCCGCCTTATACCTATTACCGAATCATTTCATCAACCAGCAATATGCCGTCCGACACTCTTAAATACTTTTCAAACATTGTTGCAACTCTTGATAATGCAGTGAAAGGCCCCGCAAGATGGATAACCAGCAGCAAATGATGAACGTACAAGAACAAATCGAAGCGTATATGATGAGCCAACCTGAACCCAAACGGAGTGATATGCAAGCGTTGCACCGCATCATTCAGGAAGTCATGCCAGCCTGTAAATTATGGTTTCTGGATGGTAAAAATAGTGAAAATAAAACCGTTTCTAATCCGAATATCGGATATGGACTTCAAACCACAAAATATGCTGATGGAAGTAACAGAGAGTTCTATCAAATTGGTTTGAGCGCAAACACAACCGGAATCTCGGTTTATATCCTTGGTCTTGAAGATAAGAAATACTTAGTCCAGACATATGGGGAAAAACTGGGTAAGGCCAGCGTAACAGGCTATTGCATTAAGTTCAAAGCGCTGAAAAATATAAACATTGATATACTCGAAGCGGCAATACGAGATGGAGTGGCACTCACAAGTTAAAAGCAGGTTGGATTTAAGATAAACCCCCGCTTTACGTCACTTATTGCGAATTTCCTCTATAATGGCAACATCGCTTTCGCGTCAAAAATTATAGGATTGCACAGCGCCAACAATGGCAATCGAAATTGCACCTGACCAACAAATCTGGGTCATGACGACCGAGGGTGCGGAGCTAACCGGTTACAATCGATACTATCTGGAAAAGCTGGCGAATAAGAACTCCAAATTGCCAGAAGATGAGCGGCAGATCAAAGTTCGCAAGCGCTTAGGTCGGCATGAGTTATGGTTGCCTGACCTGCTCCAATATATCGAAGAAATCGGTTACGGCCCGCACCACGATAAGAAGTAAAAGTTGGCCTTCACGTCAAAAATCAAATAATCGCTTGACTTTATGCGATGGATAGAATAAAACATCCGTTAATCCTACCATCCTAAACGCGGGTTGTCGTCAAACAGCTTGCTACATATAAAAATCATCTCACCGGAGTGGGCGGCGAAAGCGCGTTCGTATACGGATGTGAGTCTATTCGGACTGAGATGAGCACGAATTCGTGCAGCTTGAACAGCTCATGGTAGGGTTTGTGTTGTCTGATGGTGGATTACTGAGTTCGACTCTTTCAAGTACCCAATGCAGTTGGCGCTGTCATTGGGTATTTTATTTTGGGGAGACAGGACGATTGAACCGCAGAGGCACAGAAGTAGTATCAATAAGTAATGCAAACATAAACCCCCACCCTAACCCTCCCCCGCAAGCGATGGAGGGAACCAATCCGGCGAGTAGACCATTTTCACGCACTTACTTTGAACTACTGATAAGAGATAAGGCGGGTGGATCTAAAACGTCACGGGCATGGTTTCCAGCCGACGAAAGGTTAAGCCAGAACGCCATTGTAGGGAGTCAATCGGCACATCCAAACGGAGATTTGGCATCCGGGCGAGCAGTGTGTTAAAGGCGATATGACCCTCAAGTCGGGCCAAAGGGGCACCCATACAATAATGAATCCCCTGCCCGAATGAGAGATGTTTATTATTTTCGCGCGTCAAATCGAGGGTGTCGGGATTCTCAAACTGGGAGGGATCGCGGTTGGCCGAGGCAATGACGACCCTAACCTGCCCACCTCTGGGAATGGTGATACCTTCAATGGTGACATCTTCACGGGCATAGCGGTCGGTGGCGGTTTCAATCGACGGGTAGTAGCGCAAAATTTCTTCGGTGGCAGATTTAATCAACGTTGGATTCTGGCGCAGCAGATCAAACTGGTCGGGGTATTCGAGCAAGGCCAGCGTGCCGTTGCTTATGAGGCTGACAGCCGTTTCGTGGCCGGCAACTAACAGTAGAACCACCATGCCTTGCAGTTCTTCATCACTGAGCATTTCGCCATTTTCATCCGCCTGTGCCAAGGCACTGATGAGATCATCTTGCGGATCGACACGGCGATTGTGGCACAGGTTGCGAATATAGTTCAAAAATCCGATAAATGACGCGAATTTGCTCAAGCGCTGAAGCGGTTGGGATACAGACGACATGAGACTCTTTTTCCAACGATGAATTTTATCAATATCCGCTGCGGGTATGCCTAACACTTCACAGATGACGGTCAAGGGTATGGGCAGTGCGTAATGTTCAATCAGATCAAAGTGTTTGTTTTGGGCAGCCGTATCGAGGAGTTCATCGGCAAGCTGCTGAACACGTAGACGCATCTGCTCGACACGAGCCGGTGTGAAAACCTTATGCACCAGTACCCGTAAACGGGTGTGATCGGGGGCATCCATAGCCAGCATATTGTTATCCATGATGTGGAAGAAAGCGGGTCGCCAATCGGCTTTGGGCATCTGGTCTGGCGTTAGGGCGTTTTTGCGATCTTTGACGAAGCGTTCGTCCTTGAGTATGGATGCCACATCTTGGTAGCGGGTGATGATCCAGAGCGGGTTGTTGGCGGGTCGGTTCAGGGTCATGCGATAGACAGGGTTTTCGGCACGGAGTTGGGCGTAAAATGGGAATGGGTTGGCTTTAAATTGTGGACTAGCCATGTTCACGGATTGGAGGAGGGTGTTCACGGCCATGAAAAGTACCTTGTGTTTTATTGGGGATTTAACAGGGTCATTTTAGCGTTGTTAGATGGCGAAGTACAAATGCGGAGCGATTTAACCACAGAGGCACAGAGGACACGGAGATCAATGCAGAGAGCCTGATAAACAGGTGATAACAGGTAACATAACGTAGAAACATTACGATTATTGACCTGCTTAGCAGGTGGGAGCAGGTAATCTGATCCGTTGTGAACCCGATTTGTGAAAATAACGTTTGTTTGGACAAACTGAAATCAGACGATCAAGCTACGATTGGGGTATGCCTTAATCCGGTTTAGTCAAAAGCAATGTTATAGCGCCTATAATTACTTACTCATAGAGCAATAAACCTGTATTTTCGCATCTCAATTTGTCTGAAAGCATCCATATGAAACGCTACGTTCTGATTATTATTTTTTGCGCCTGCTTTTTAGGCTCTGTTTTTCTCCCAGTTGCTGCCGAAGCCAACCCAACCCTTAAACCTGTCTACGTTAGCTCAAATGCCATTGAGAGCAATAGCCATAGCTATGATCCAGTGCTCTCAGCCGATGGGCGTATTGTGGCTTTTTACTCATATGCTTCCAATCTCGTGTCAGGTGATACCAACAACACCACAGATATTTTTGTCACTGATCGCCAGACAGGCATTACCGAACGGGTATCGGTTAGCTCTACGGGTACTCAGGGCAATAACGAAAGCCGTGCTCCAGCGCTCTCAGCCGACGGGCGTTTTGTGGTTTTTTATTCACTTGCTTCTAACCTCGTACCGGGTGATACCAACCACTATGATGATGTCTTTGTCCATGATCGCCAGACGGGAAGCACCGAACGGGTATCGGTTAGCTCTACCGGTACTGGGGGCAATGACGGAAGCACTTCTACAGCCCTAGCCATCTCGCCTGACGGGCGTTTTGTGACGTTTTATTCATTTGCTTCCAACCTCGTACCGGGTGATACCAACACCTTCGCGGATGTCTTCATCCGTGATCGCCAGACAGGCATTACCGAACGGGTATCGGTTAGTTCTGCGGGTACTCAGGGTAATAGCCAGAGCTATGCTTCAGCCCTCTCAGCCGACGGGCGTTTTGTGACATTTTATTCATTCGCTTCCAATCTCGTGCCAAATGATACCAACAGCTACCGTGATGTTTTCGTCCACGACCGGCAGAATAACACCACTGAGCAGGTAACCGTTAGCTCTACGGGGATTAAAGGCAATCTCGATAGCGCCAATTCAACGATTTCAGCCGACGGGCGTTTTGTGGCATTTTGGTCATACTCGACTAATCTTGTTCCGGATGATACCAACTACACCACGGATATTTTTGTTCGTGACCAGCAGACTGGAAGCACCGAACGGGTATCCGTTAGCTCTACTGGTACGGAGAGCAATTTCTACAGCTTTGATCCTGTCCTCTCAGCCGACGGGCGTTTTGTGACGTTTTATTCAGCTGCTTTCAATCTCGTGCCAGATGATACCAACCACTACAATGATATTTTCGTCCATGATCGCCAGACTGGAAGCACCGAACGGGTATCGGTTAGCTTTGCGGGTACGGAGGGCAATAACTATAGTGAGAATTCAGCGATCTCAGCCGATGGGCGTTTTGTGGCGTTTCATTCACTTGCTTCCAATCTTGTACCCGATGATGTTAACAACAGCTATGATATCTTCGTCCATGATCGCCAGACTGGAAATACCGAACGGGTATCGGTAGGCGCGGTTCTTCCTGCTAGCCCTATACTTCTGACACCTGCCAATGCAACCGCGACAACCAATGCTAAGACGGTGTTTACATGGTCGCCTGTGCCGGACGTTGACCATTATGAGATGCGCTTGGATACGGTCAATCCACCGATCAAGATTGTCTACAGCGGAAAATTGTTGACTTATACGCCACCTGCCCCGTTGTCACTGATGACTTATTATTGGCAAGTAGCCGCAATTGATAGAGTTGGCAATATATCGTCTGTTGAAACGCGCACGATCACCATTATTTCGCCTGAAAATGCGGCACCAGCGCGCAACTACTTCACCATCAACACACCGACACTGACGTGGAATAGAGTCACTACGGCGGCTCGATACGAAATTCAAGTGGATGACACACTCAACTTTAGCAGTGCATTGGATTTCACGGCCAACGTTCTTGCTGATCAACTGTCCGTGATAACTACGTCACTGGCGAATAATACTTATTATTGGCATGTCCGCGCATGTCCAGTAACCGGCACTTGTGGGAATTGGAGCGCAATCGATAGTTTTGTGGTGGATTCGTAAAAGGTATTTTTACCACGAAGACACAACGGTCTTAGTGCCTAAAAACAGGTGGTAACAGTTAACATGACGTTAAAACGTTACGTTTTTGGCCTGATAAACAGGTGGTAGCAGGTTAGTTTGACCCGTTGTGAACCCGATTTGTGAAGATAACGTTTGTTTGTGCAAACTGAAATCAAACAGTACAAAGGCAATTTAGCCACCAAATTGCCAAGGTGGTGACCACGCCAAATTCGACTTATCACCGGGACTGTTCCATACGAGAGTGGTCTTTCCGGTTTCGACATCTATAACATAAACATCGGTATAAATGTCCGTCAAGCTAAAGCCGAGCATACGGCCTGTGGGCGACCAGAGTGGATTTAATCTACCATCTGTCCTTGTCAGAAATCGTGTTTCCCCTGTTGCCACATCCACTAGATAAAGCCCACGGCTCTTATCCCGATAGGATTGAAAGGCAATTTGGCGACCGTCGGGCGACCATGCCGGTACATCATCTAGAGCATCGAAACCAATATGATTACCAATGCGCTTGATATGCCCTGTTTCAATATCCGTAATGTAGAGAGAAACGTTCGCGCCGCTGCCCATCGTATACACGATTTGTCGATTATCAGGTGACCATGATATAGCGTCCTGCGTAACCAGACCTTTTGAATTATTTGAAAGGTCGTTAATAGTGCCGCTACTAATATCAATGATATGGATCGGGAAATTAAGGCGTTGATTATAAGAAACAAAGGCAATTTTCTGGCTGTCGGGAGACCAGAACGGCCTAGACCTAGTAATAATTTGGTCAGTTAGCAGGCGAACATCACCCGACAGCATGTTCATCAGATAAAGTCCGGATTTGCCACCCGTTAGGCTGCCGACGTCATCAATATAGGCCAGCCATCTGGCATCGGGTGACCATGCGCGGCGAAGACCATGACCATCCTCGAACAGCTTGCGTGTTTCACCCGTAATCACGTCGCGTACATAGGTTGTCCAACCTGCCTCTTTACTAACAGACATGATGTACCGTCCGTCAGGTGACCAAAGCGGATTCTGATTAAGCGTAATTGGGTCATGTGTGAGGTTACGAACAAAACCCACCGTCAGATCAGCGATATAAATCTCGTCATCCCCCTCATAGTTCGATTGAAAGGCGACAATGTCATGCGGATTTGATCGTCCAAGTACTAAAGAAAATCCGATTAGAACCGCAAAAATGATCGTTATCCAAACAGCATAAACTCGTATAAGTTTCATGCGCAGTCCTCATACCTAAAATCACGTTATAGTCAAGAATATCAGTGTTCGCAGTTCGGACGGAAGGGTCTCAAACCTTTCCCTACGGAAGACAAAACATCCATTTAAAAGCATCGTCAGTAAAATTGTGATTGGTAGAGTATCAATCCTATTCGCAGGTATAATGAATCTGAAGAGACTTCACGGCAACAATATTAGGATTGCACAGTGCCAACAATGGCAATCGAAATCCCACCTGACCAACAAGTTTGGGTCACAACCAATGAGGCTGAGGAGCTTACCGGATATAACCGCCAGTATCTTAAGCAAATGGCATATAAGAATGCGAAACTGCCAGAAGATGAACGACTAATCAAAGTTCGAATGCGATCAGGTCGTTTCTATGAATTATGGCTGCCAGATTTGCTGCGGTATATCAAAGAAATCGGTTACGGTCCTCACCAAGACAAAACGTAAGCTGCGAGCAAATAAGGTTTAACGAGTTAGGCCGGAGTAAGAACCCCCACCCTAACCCTCCCCCGCAAGCGATGGAGGGAATAAATCAGGAAGCCTCCGGATCTAAAGTTAAATCTCATCAGCTTATATACAAAATAATTTCCTACTTGACTTTATGCCGTCACACTAATAAAATACTCCTCATACCTACCATTCTGACACACTCAATAACTGGTTCGAAAAAAGGTCTCGGCCCAATTGGCACGCGATGCCGCATCGTGGATTAGATGCACATCCGTTTGGGTTCGAGCATATAGTTCATGTTTCCTTGTTCCTAATGATTTCATGGTAGGTTTGCTTTGCCGTGCCGGATGGTAGTTTGTAGTGACATGTCTCTTTCAAGTACCCGATGCCTGCACCACCTCGCATCGGGTATTTTATTGTCCGGTCAAAGTGCGGTTAAAATACCATAATTAATATAATTTTTATTATCATAAATTTATCTGCCATATTAAATCCAGTACTGCGGGTGTAGACTATGCTGACCATGTAGATAGTAAGGATAATGTTATGGCTGTTAACGGTCTCAAGCTCAAGAATATATTACTGGATGCTCTCAAGGGTCTCACCAGCGCGTCGACACAATCGGGTCAATGGTTTACGCGCGCTGAAATTGCCAAACAGCTCAAAGCGAGCAGCGGACACCTGAATCCTTCGCGGATCATCGCCTTAGAGCGGCTTTCAGAAGCCGGTGATATTACCAAACGTCAGCGTCCTAATGATGGGCGCAACTTGCCCGAATACCAACTGCCCTAAACGGCGCATCTGCCCCGTTAGCACAGGATGGTTGATATCTCTTTGAAGTACCCGATGCAGTTGGCGCTGACATCGGGTATTTTATTTTGGTGCGTGGAACCAATACGTTTGAACCGCCAAGTCGCCAAGAACGCCAAGTTCAAGGCAGAGAGGGTTTAGCCGTTGAACCAGACGACCAGACGAAGTTTGTCATTGTTGTTTGGTTGCTGAGTGGCGAGAAATCGCATCGTATCAAAAACAAGCTGCCATCCTGTCGAAAGTGTTTCATTACGGCGGACAGAAGGCTCATGAATAATGCGGTACATTGTATCCCCGATTTCAGTATCCCCTTCTTTTGTGTAATCCAGCGCTGGTGGGTCTTTCATCTCATGAAGATAACCATGCCAATCGAGCAGAAAACCCGCCGGTGTATGGCGAACGTATTTGATGATGCGGGGAGAAGGCGGGGTGTAAACTTCCTCCCAATCAATGTTCATGATTTCATACCAGTAAGCCCAAGTGTGTCCCCAATCTTCTTCAGGATTACTGCCTTTCACCTCTTTGGAAACGTCATTGGGTAGGCCACGACCTTTGAGAATCGGTTGAAAGATACCATTATCGACAAATATAGAACCCAATTGATGATAGACAAATTCATCAATTCGGAGCACACCTTCCCATTTATCGTCCCAAGCCTTCATTTCCACCCAGCCGTGAATATCAACGCCCATAACTTTTCACTTTCATTAGCTGATTTTACGCGCATCAAATTCTTGCTGGGCGACAGTTACCTTGGCGATGTTTTGCTGTGCCCAATCCCGCAGGACATCCAGCGGCTCGATGAGCGTGGTGCCCAGTTCGGTCAGTTGATATTCTACGCGCGGCGGTACTTCGGGATAAACCGTCCGTTTGACCAAACCATCCCTTTCCAGACTACGCAGCGTTTGCGTCAACATCTTCTGGGTGATGCCGCCAATCGCCCGTTGCAGATCCGAAAAGCGCATCGTGCCATCTTCTAACAGGCCGATAATCAGGCTGGCCCACTTGTCACCGATGCGGTCAAGAGCCTCGCGCGAAGGACATTGTCCGGCGTACATCGTCGTGAATTTTGCTTTAGTATCCATTAGGGTACTACCCCACTTTTAAGTGCCTACTATCCAAAAGAAACCATTGGTATTATAGTACAAGATGAGGCATGAATGCCAGAAGAAGAATTAACCACAGAGGTCATTCAGAACCCCCACCCTAGCCCTTCATCAGCTACCCTCGCAAGCTCATTCGCTGATAGCCCGCAAGCGATGGAGGGAATATACAAGGCGCGTAGTGGGTCAATTTAAGAGTGTATATAATGGGATGTGTATCCCATCTGAGGAGAAAATATGATGCAAGAAATACAAAATCAAACACAAACCCACGTTCCGAGCCTTCATCCGGCAGTTGAGGTGGGCACGGTGACGCTCAAGGTCGCTAATCTGGCACGGTCGCTGACATTTTATACACAGGTCATCGGCTTAGAAGTCTTTAAACAAGATGATCATTCAGCCGTATTGGGCGCAGGCAACCGCCCCATTCTGCTGTTGGAAGAAGTCCCCGGTGCCACACGCTTAGCCCGCAACGTGACCGGTTTGTATCACGCGGCGATTGTGTTCCCCACGCGGCATTCGCTGGCGATCAAAATCCAGCAGTTGGCAAGCATCAACTATCCGCTGGGCGCGGGCGATCATCTGGTCAGCGAAGCCTTCTATCTTGATGATCCCGATGGCAACGGCTTGGAACTCTATTGGGATCGTCCTCGTTCGTCGTGGAAGTGGATCAATGGCAGCGTGCAGATGGCGACTGATCCGGTTGATATTGACAGCTTGTTCGCCGAGATTAAGCCCAATGATCCAGCCTTGAAGACTCCGGCGGTTCCGGCGGGCACCAAGCTCGGTCATATGCACCTGCGCGTCGGCAATATTTCCGAGGCGCGCGCCTTCTATCATGACGTGCTGGGCTTTGATATGATCGCCCAGATGCCCTCCGCGTTGTTCGTGTCAGCAGGTGGATACCACCATCACATTGGCATGAACGTCTGGGAGAGCAACGGCGGCAAACCCACTCCCGAAAATTCAGCCGGATTGCGCGAGTTCAGCATCTCCCTGCCCGACCAGGCCGAACTTGACCGTTTGACTGCCCAGATTGAAGCAGCGGGTATCAATGTGGAACGCAGCGGCGACTCGGCTTTGGTGCTCGATCCGTTCCAGACGCGCATTAAGCTGGTACTGGCCTCATCACTGGCACGCTAATCAAGTTAAAAACGACAATCAAATGCGCTGACACGATCGGCGCGTTTTAATTTCAAAACAATGTCTAAAGCCCCTGCCTGTTTCTATGGAGAGGGTTTGGGGTAGATACGGCCAAATTCACCATCCACCACGTTAATGGCAGTCCTGCCCTCCCCTACCCCGCGCGTATCCATGATTGAAGCTTTTGTGTGGATACTAACGAGTCGAAGGTGTATTGGCTGATGGGTTCGCGCCGTAGCGGAGGCCGTCGATGAGTAGGGCGACCATGCGCCGCGCACGTTCGGGATTTTCGTCGTGACAGAGGTTCGCGACTGTATTCAGCAGGTCATCCGCATCGACATCGGGACGGACTTCGCCTGCTGCAACCGCCGTGTCCAGCAAGGTTTGAATGGCAGGCAAGAGCCGATTTCCGAAATAAGCGTATAAGGTTTCGAAAGACGGATTGCCCGAATGCAGCGCCGAAGCCAACCCGCGTTTGGTGGCAATAAAGGCGGTATAGCGCTGTATCCATCGCGCCAGTGCGTCAAAAGGTGCATATTCGGCAGCTAAGATGGGGGCAGCATCCGCGCAAGCGTCGATTTCGTGACGGAAAACGGCTGCCACGAGGTCGGCACGCTGCGGAAAGTGGCGATAAAAAGTACCGATGCCCACGCCAGCTTTATCCGCGATCTCCCGCACCGGCGCATCCACGCCGGAGGTCGCGAACACCGTAATGGCTGCCTGAAGCAGTGCGTCAGTGCTGCGCTGCGCGTCCGCACGCACACGCCGGGGCTTTTGGCCCTCGCCTCTGTCATTATCATCAGATGATAGATTGCTCATTTCCACTCTCCACTTGACAAACGGAACGTTGTTCCACATAATACGGAACATGGTTCCACTTCAGACATATTAGCATATTATGGCGGTGTTGACCATCCATCGTTCGATGCAAAAGGAGATTACCATGTCAGACAAACGCATCGCCCTCATCACCGGGGCTAATCAAGGAGTCGGTCTACAGGTCGCAAAGGAACTCGTGGCACATGGCCTCACTGTGCTAGTCGGATCGCGCAATTTCGAGAAGGGTGAGGCTGCTGCCAAGGAGCTTGGGCC
>JACDGI010000031.1 GCA_013821665.1 Anaerolineae bacterium | reverse complement strand
GTTTAGTAGATGCGGCGATGATTTCTATCGGAAAGCTCGTTTCACCCGAATCTTGGAGCCAATGTGTATTTGTGACGGCGAGGTACTTTAAATCAGGACTCGGTTCAGCCGTTGGCGGAAGAAATTCTGACTGTGACCAATAGAGGTATTTTTGCAAATGACCGTCTGAAGCATCCCATTGTGTGACTGCATGATAAAAGCGCGCGTAAGAAGGATCTTCAGTGACGGTCACGATGCCGGAATTATTCCAAACTATTTTGGCGACATCTGGTGGATAAATTAAAGCTCCTTTTTCATTATTGAACCAATCGGTATTGTTTGCCCATGTGGGAGCAGCTTTAGCACCTTTGCGAATAGCATCTACGTCCCACATTTGCATCGGTAGATTGGGCGATCCTATTGAGATGCTCACCAGCTTTTTACTATCTGGACTCCAAGCCATGCTCTTGACAGGAAAATTGACGTTCGTGTAATCAACCAATTTGACTGCGCTGGTCATTTCGTCAATGACTAATCGATGACCTTCTTGGGTACGTGCAACTAAATTGCCTTTCTCCCATTCAAACGAAACAATTTGATGTGCGAAGGGCTGCTTACTTAAAAGAATGCCTGATGCGGCATCCCAACGGTATAGAACACTGTAAGTTACCGAAGTGTCTACACAGGCGGTTTCCATTAGGAAGATTGAGTTGTTATCTCGTGACCATCTTGGAATTGTAAAATTACATGATTGTGAAGTGTTTCTGTAAAAAAGAGTGATTTGACTGCTGTCGAAAGCTGTTATTACTTGACCGTTAGTTGCATTCCAAATGCGATAGCCATCTGTAAACTTTGACGAATCCGAACTCCAGAGAAAAGTTAGTACAAAAGAACCACTGTCACGTCCATCTGCGAGATTAACTAATAAGTTATCATTGGCACTATCAAATACGCCGCGATAATAACCCGAACTGCCTAACGATGCGTAAGATGTTGATATAAAGCGTCTTCCATCGGGACTCCAATTGATAACCCCACCTTCATAAATTCGATCTTTCGGGTCGTGCTTTTCACCACAACTGAAACATTCTGCACCGTACTTATGAATAAGAACGACTTGACCAGTGGTGACATCATAAATACGTCCGCCGAGTGCAAATTGTGTATTATCTGGTTTCCATGTGAACGCCCCATTGGGAGTTATGAGAGTATACAGTAAAGGGCTCGGATTGTTGACCGACCAAATACGTGCAATAGAAATCCCTTCCTCCTGTGAATAATTATTTAGAATAAGTGCTATGTATGCTCCATTTGGACTCCATTGGAGTGTGCCATCATAATCCAGTCGTCCTTCTGGGAAGTTGAGTGTATTTAGTAAAGTGCCAGTTTTATCTCGGATTTCAACACTGGCAGGTGTTTTTACGGCATATTCTTCACCATCTTTCCGCCATTGAATTATTTGTGATGTGCCACGTCCCAAGCGCAGGATTTCGCGATCACGTTCGGCGTATGCGACTTGTGATGTCAGCAGGAGTAGGATGGTCAGCACTATAAACAGGCGTGTTGATAAGCGATTCATGTTTTTGATTTCTAAATAAAAAATCGGAGCGTGATAGCTCCGATTATAGGCGAATTGGCGAAGAGGCTTATGTACGCAACTCCTCCGATTTTCAGACGATCAACGTTAGCAAGGCCCGACCAACATACCTTCCTCCGGCGGCACCCAACCATTGCCTGAGGCTCCTACATCGACATTGAACCAGCCGTCCGCGTTCTTCTGGATGAAGGGCAGCGGTAAATACTCGTTCATGGTGGTTATAACGCGTGCATCACGTTTTGGCTCAGCGTAAACTTCGGCCATACCACCGATGGGCGCTTGGACACTGCATACAGGTGGGACTCGCAGTTTGTCACAGTCTCCTGCGACGGTCACCCGGTTGCCATTAACCCAGCCGACGAGTTGTTGCGACCCAACGGTGAAGTTCACTGCCCAGCGTCCGGCGCGAAAATCGAAGGCAGACAAACCACCGTTAGGAATGAGTGTGGCGATAATGGGCGGATCGCCTTCGGGGACACTAAATATAGGCAGATCGGCACTTCCGCCGGTAACGATGCAGGGCGCAGCTCCGGACGGTTGAAGCCCAACAAAGCCAACGCGAGGCAGGGCTGACGGCGCGGCAGTAGGCGGGATGATACCACTCTGGGTGCAGCTATCCGGTGTACAGACGCAGGGTTGTTGTAGTGTCATGACGGTATTCGAAATCCAACCGCCGTTGACGACTGTGCCGAGCGCCACAATTTGATACCAACCGGAGTTGGTCAAGCGGCTCGCCATGACCCAGTTACCGACAAAGATCGTGCCAATGACCGGGAAATTCGTTCCGGCACCGCTGCGAATATTGGCCGCAGTAACTGAGGGAACCACTGAACACACAGGAGCCGGAAAGGCTTGTACCAGATTAAATACCGGCGTGGCCGTGGGCTTTGGTGGCTGCGCGGGCTTACTAGTTGCCGTAGCAGGTGCGGTGCTGGAAGCCTTCGGTGTAGTAGTTGCCGGTTTAAAGATGGTGGCAGTGGCTGTAGGGAAGGGTATCGCTGTAGGATCAACCGTCGTCAGATTACAGGCGAGCGGCAGCAAAAAAGTGAGGCCAAAGATGATCCTTTGCCACCAAGAAAGTCGAGACATAATTGGGTTATTACTCCTTGAAATAGGACAGTATGATTTTAATATTACAAAATCAGTACTGAATAGTAATCCATCTAAAGACCTAGAACAAATTCCCCTTTTAGTGCCTATGCGTGGCTTTATAAACGGCGATAAAGTGTATAAGGTCGGGAACTTATGGTTTTTAGATGGGTTTTGTTGTGCATCTTGTACGAACTTTGGAATCTTTTTTTGTAACTAGAAAACGGAGCATAATGATTAGTCTGTAAATGGGATTAATTTTATCAATTGTTAAACAATGATGGCTTGATGATTAAGTGTAGTTAACGTTGTTTTCACAACTTGCTCATAATTCGAGGTCGATTGTGCTATTCGGAATTAACGATAATTCTACTTTGCGCAAAGTCTGCCCCGTTTGAAAGTCGTTGACTCAGGGTTTGATGGTTCGTATACTGATCGTAGAAAAATGAAACAGACACAGCAAATAAAATTCTTTCTTTAATAAATTTCTTACCTGCTGTGTCAGCCAACTCAACGCCTCGTGATGAACGGGGCGTTTTTTATTTCTCCCACTTTGACTACAATTGAATGACCTTGATCTTCCCGCTCAAAACGGAGGTTCTATCCGATGACTAAAATAACCAAGGCTTATGGCCTCTGGCCTAGTCCGATTTCGCCGCGTTCATTAGCTGATTCGTTGGTTTTGACTGATGTTCAATGGGATACGACTTCGGGTACATTGGTGTGGCACGAACGGCGCGGTGCAAAAGGCGTGCTGGTGGCGCAGGCTGGCGAACAAGCACCCCGAGATTTGACCGATGACCAATCGGTACGGGCGCGAGTCGGTTACGGCGGTGGTGATTTCACGGTGGCGCAGGGTAATGTGTATTTCGCGGGTAACGGTGGGCGCTTATATAAGCAATCGCTCAAATCTGGTAGTGCCAAACCGATTACACCGGCTTTTGGTGACGTGGCAGCGCCCACAGTATCAGCCGATGAGAAATGGTTGTTGTACGTCCACAGCTATGAAGAAGTGGACAGCCTCGCTTTGGTTGATACGGATGGTAAGAAATGGCCGAGTAAATTTGCCGAAGGTACAGACTTTTTGATGCAGCCCACTTGGCATCCAGACGGCGAGTACGTGGCGTATGTCGCGTGGAATCATCCACAGATGCCGTGGGATGGGGCAGAACTGCGTTTGGTGACGGTTGAATATGACCGCGATGGGATTCCGTTTCCGGCGCAGACCTTGACGATTGCAGGAGATACCGAGACCTCCGTGTTTCAACCGGAATTCTCGCCGGATGGACGTTATCTGGCTTATGTGAGTGATGCGACCGGTTGGAACCAACTGTATATCTATGAGATTGCCAGCCAAACGCACACTCAGATTACTACGGAAGAAGTCGATCATGGCGCACCGGCGTGGGTACAGGGGATGCGTGTCTTTGGTTGGACTCCTGACAGCCATCATCTGATTTTCACTTATAATTTGGAAGGCTCCCGCTACCTGACCTATCGAGGTATTTATAAGTCAATCCAGACGGGTTCGTGGGAGGGATTGACAGTCTACACCGATATGACGCATATATCGGTGTCACCTGTGGATGGACGGGTGGCGGTCATTGCCTCATCAGCTAAAATTCCGTCGCGTGTCGTCAGCTATACGCCGGATATAGCCACTGAATCATCAACTTTAGTCATCTTGCCATCTGCTGCGCCGGTGACGATGCAGGTCATCAAAGATGATCTACGCCATCCAATGATCCACCGTCGATCCAGCACCGAGAGTGTTCCAACGACTGCACTAGCTGCTGCCGAACCAATTTCGTGGACAGGGCACGATGGCGGAACCGCCTTCGGTTTATATTACGCACCGACCAGCGACAAGTATGAGGGCATTGGTGCGCCGCCGCTGATTGTTTACGTGCATGGTGGCCCGACTTCGCAGATGATGACCCGTTATGATGGTGAAATGCAGCTTTATGCGACGATGGGTTACGCCGTGTTGATGGTTAATCATCGTGGTGGCACGGGGTACGGTCGCGAGTATATGAATATGCTGCGCGGCAATTGGGGTGTATACGATGTGGAAGACTCGGCTTCGGGCGCGGCCTATTTAGCCTCGAAAGGCTTGGCTGATCCGAAGAAGTTTGTCATTCTGGGTGGGAGTGCCGGTGGTTATACCGTGCTGCAATCCTTGGTCAGCAAGCCGGGTTTTTATAAGGCGGGTGTTTGCCTGTATGGTGTGAGCAATCAATTTGGCCTCGCGATGGATACCCATAAATTCGAAGCCCATTACAGTGACTCGCTGCTGGGGCCATTGCCACAGGCCGCTGATTTATACCGCGAGCGGTCACCTTTGTTCCATGCCGATAAAATTGTTGACACCATGATTGTGTTCCAAGGTGAGGATGATAATGTCGTGCCGCGCAACCAGTCAGACGCGATTGTCGAATCCTTGAAGTCACGGGGTATTCCACACGAATATCATCTGTATGCAGGTGAGGGACATGGTTTTCGCAAACCGGAGACGATTGAGCATTATCAGAAAGCTGTTATCCGATTTCTGACACAATACGTTGTCTATGCTTAGTGTCGTCTGACGGAGCATTCGTTCGTGGATATTACAACTCTGCTGATCGCGTTGATTTTGATCGGGTTAGTTGGATACATAGCCTACGCCAAGTCGCAGCGCGATCAGCGGATGTTCAACAGTTTGTATAAACCGGCGAACGCGGATGCCTTGCACGATGAACATGATTTGGAGGCAACCGGAAGTATCGCGTTTGCGGGTAAATCAGACCTCATAACTCAACGCTTCAATATGCGTACCGGAAATTATAAGTTGATGTATCGATTCCCTTCAGATGTCAGAGTTAAGATTGAACTGTTCAGCGCTGATGAAAGCGACCATGAGATTATTGGTATCAAGCAGGGTGAGGGCGAAATTGGATTTTCGGTCAGACACGATGATGATTACTTCGGTGAAATTGAGCCTGAAAAGGACTGTGAATGGGAAATCGAGATTAGACGCTTGGGCTGGCCTACCTCAAGCCGATGAGGGTGTCGCCAGCAGCTCGCGAGCTGCATCGAGGTTATCCGCAAAGATGAACGGGCGGCCTTCCAGCTTACTGCCGTAGACTTTGAGGAACCCTTTGTAGGCAATACGGATCAGCCCACCCGCACCAATCACAATCTTCTGACCTTCGTTAGAACGCGCATCACCTTGCGCGAAAAGCTCCCCCGCACGCGAGATAAAATCGCCCGGAATGCCCCCCGCGTCATGGATGTCGATCACCAGATGCACCGTATGCGTTTCGCTGGTGATGAGTGCATCGGCTTGATGAACGGCCTGATGTAAATCCTGCCACGTCCAGCCGCGTTGAAATACAATCCGCACAATCCGATGATCGCTGTTGTCCCACGCCACATTAATTTGCATGATTAAACCCTCCACACTGTAATACGTATTGTCGTGTGTCTAGTTGTATCTATAGCATGAAGTGGCTACCCATAAATACCCAATGATGCGGGGTTATCAATCTTCCGTATTAACCGCTACTGCTTTGTGCTGCCGGTTGGATTGTGAAACTGGCTTGCGCCCCCGTTACAGGGGTGTCGTTGATAAGCAAGTCGACGCGGTAGCTTCCTGCTGTAAACGGGAAGTCTACTGGCTCGGCATAGAACCAGATACAGTTGTTGTTGATGTCGTCTTTTGGCGTAAAATCCTGCTTGGTGACGACTGTATCGTTTAGATACCACTGTGCCCCTATTTTAGTGCCAGCGGTGATATTGGCAGCGGTGGCGACCACATAAATTTGTTTGATGTCTGCCGTAAATGAAGTAACTGAAGCTAAGGCGCAATCATTTGAGCCAACACCTTCTGCCGTCACCAGATTAAAGAGCATCGGCTGCCCGGCGGTCGGTGCGACAGCGCTACCAGACGGCGCGGAGGACGCATCTGATGGAATGGGTGTTGATGCGACGTTGCTGGTGCCTTCAACAATAATGATCGGCTGCTGTTCACCCGCAACAGATGTAGCAGTGGCCGTTGCCAGTACAAATGATGAATTAGAACCGACCGGATGCAGTGTGACGTCGATCCCCACCGCTTGCAAGGTACTGGCTAATTCATCACGCAGACGATTGGCTTTGGGCACAATCGTTTCGATATACTCTTGGGTTTGTTGGAGTTGATCCGCTTGATAGGTGGCGGTTGTGCGCAGGTCAACAATTTGCGTGCTGAGTAGGGCATTGTCAGCCACCAGCGTTTGCTGGCCTTCATTTGCGGAACAGGCGCTGATGAGCAGTGTGACCGCAATTGTGATAATCTGGATATGATTTGCTCGCATCCTAGACTCCTGTATTTTTTTGACGGGTTAAGTCTAGCAGCGATGGCAGGATGATCAAGAGAGCGTAGAGCAAACGGTGGCGATTGCAGATTGCGTTCGCCGAGAAGAAAAATCCGCACTATACTCAATAGAATCTTTTTGATAATCGTTTCTTTGTTTGCAGTGGGACATTGGTTTTCTTTCGTGGAGTGAAATATGACGCAAAAAACCGCTTCTGGTCCTTTTAAGAGATCGACTCAGGCTTGGTATTCTGACTTGTTTTTCAATCGCCGCCGTCCACATTTGCGGGCGTTACCGATGGAATGGGAAAAACCGGCTGATGACGATGAGTATCAGAAACTCATTCATGGTGATGGCTTCGTATCGCCGAAGTATGCTGACGAAGGTGATTTGACCCAGCATCCGGTAATTATGCATGATGCTGAGGATTTAGCCGAATATTTGCTGCCCACCTACTTCGAATACAGCCAAGCGTCGAAGTATTACCAAGACCGCTATTACTTCTATCAGTGGGTATTTGTGTTTGGTGCGTTCTTAACAACTGTTGCTGGTTCCATCGCTACACTGTTGTATATTCCACCGGGTTTGTCGGCTACGGCTACACAGATTGCGGTCACTTCACAGGATTTGAATTCGGTGAACTGGCAGCAAGTTTTCAGCATTATTACGGCTGCTATCGGGGCATTGACAGCCTTCTTTACGGCGGTGAGCAACCGGGGTGAGCCGCAAAAACGATGGGGTAAAACACGCCGTTTAGCTGAAGAACTGCGTATGCATTATTTCACTTATCTTTCACACATGCCGCCCTATAATACCCCTGATCGCCTGAAAGTTATGCGTAGCAATGTCGTGGACATCCGTGTGAAGGAGCAACAAAATGGCTGATGCTGAAGCAACAACGACGACACAAGCGCCACAAACACCCCCCATCGACACACCAGAGTTACCTGTCGATTATAAAGATCAAGACCATAATCGGGCAGATGTCGAAATCTTATACAAAATCTATGTCGACAAGCGGCTAAATTCACAGGCCGATTTTTATAAGAGCAGAGTACGCGAAAATCAGTCAAATGCGAATTTTACTTTTCTAGTGAGTACAGCCGTCATGTCGATTTCCGCGCTCGTAGCCGCTGTGAGCGCAGTTATCAGTTCGCCATTTTTTTCATTACTCTCGGCTATTCTTCCCGCTTTAGCTGCACTTTTGGCCGCGTTCCGCCAACTTTACGGTTGGGAACGGCAGAGCAGTATTTATCAGGATGCCTTGATGGGTTTGGAACGTGTGAAACTGTTAACCCCGGATCAGGATGAAATGGCTTCAACCGATCTGGCTTCGATATACCCCCACCTTGTCGCAGGTGGTGAGCAAGTCTTCACGGGCGAAGTGAATCAATGGGGGCAGTTTGTTCAGAATGCGGATAAAACGTCGCAGGATGATTCAACAGATTCAAAGGTCACTAATGCGCTGATGAGCGATTTGCGACTGTCAGATGAGCAAATTGCTACCATCCGCAAAATCGTAGCGGCTGGTGTGCCAAAGGCAGCTTTCAGCGACCAGACGATTACTGTTCATCCCGAAGAAACCAGCGCTTTGCCCGCAGGTGCTAGCGTGACTCCAGATGCTGCACAATCAGTACCACCGCCTGATGCAACGCATGTTCCCACACCCATCACCGTGACCACTACACGGACAGGTACGACAACCATTGTCCCGCCAGAGGCAGTTCTACCCGTTGATGACAGTGTTCCAACTCAGGCAGCCAAGACGGCGACAACGGAAACGGAGCCGATCAAGGTAACGACTACGCGGGTCGAGACGATGACTATTCACCCGCCGGAAGACATGAACGCATTTCCGGCAGAAGATAATGCGACGGGTTCTGCTCAGGCTGATCCCAATGCTGCATCCGCACCGATTGCCGTGACAACGACACGGGTGGATACCACTGTGGTAGAGCATCATATTCTTGCCGCTGATATGCCAGCCGCAGAGTCACCGGTTGATGCGCCTGCTGTACCCGTAGCCGAAAATGAACCCCCTCTACAGGAAGAAATGAGTGCGCTATCACCGGGTGCGATGCACGTGGATGCACCACAGGCCTCAGAAGAAACCGATGCGATGGCAAGCCACCAAGAGTTCGTGAATGAGCCGCCACCACCGGAAGCGCTTAGTTCACTCTCACCGGGTTCAATGCATGTGGATGCACCAGAAGCACCGCCTGAAAATCCGGATGCGCCGCCTCCCTCAACCGACAACGGTTAAACCACTTAAAATAAAAACAGCCTGATCGTATCAGGCTGTTTTTAGTTGTGGAGGTGACCGGAATTGCACCGGTGTCCAAAAGATTCGTGGACGTGCGTCTACAAGCGTAGCCAATTCTTTAATTTCACCGCCGGTAGCTCTAACTGGCGAGATATGCCGACGGCTAACCGATATTTTCTTTGACCTGCGTTATCGGTGTATGCAGTGCCGCACGCTATGATTGATTACGCCCACCGATCCAGCCGCATAGCGACGATTGGGGTGAACGGTTAACCCCGCAGGGTTAACACTCTGGCTAGTAGCCTTAGGCTGCTAGGGGCAGAGCGAATGTGTTATTGTTGGCAGTTAATGCCTTGCCTGTTTTTACGTGGACATGCTCCACGGCTTGCAACACGGACACAGCCTCTCCCGTCGAATCTGATACACCCCCATGTCTATAAAAGTATTATAGCAGAAACAGGGCATATATCAATCAGGTTTTGTCAGCAACCTATTAGAATCTTGGTTCAATGTTTAGACGGCTGAAAAGCGGACAAACCCTACTTTGTCAGCCGCTTTCATCAGATCATCGCCGCTGGAATCCGCCGGAACGCCGAAGAAGCGGGGCAGCGCACTTGTTTGTTCGCACTTATACAATTCGAGAATCTGGCGGATTTCTTGAGTATCCGTGACATAAGCAGCGCGCATCTTGTAGGTTTTCTTTTTAATTTCGAGCGTGACCAACGGATTTTGAGCGAGATTTTTATACCAGTTGGATGTGCGACCCACGTTAAACGTCAGCACAGTATCGCCATCCCATTGATAGCCGATGGGTGTGGTGAAGGCTTTACCGGATTTGCGCCCGATGGTGGTAATAATCATGATAATGTTGCCTGCTGGCCCCATCCAATTGCGGCGTAGTAAGAAGATCTGAGCTTTGAAGGCCATCTTAGCAAGGGCTGAAACGCGGCGTGATTCACTACTTATTTGGGACATGGTTGAACTCTCTTACAATAAATTGGGTTAGCACACTCTAGTGTAATCCATCAGTCCGCATCAAAGATATTTTTTCGCTGACTTCTAATCTGATAAGTCCATTTTTCAAAAAGAGCTTAAATTGGATTTAACACAAATATTCAGGTGTCCTGTAGACTGTGTAAATGTTATTTTCGTACTCATAAACCACAAGCGAAACACCATTACATGACAGAATTAGCCGCAAACGCCAGAGTCAGCACGCTATCGGCTCTCAAAAGTCCGAACTTTCGCCTGTATTTTGTAGGTCAATTGGTATCCGTCTCCGGCACATGGATGCAGAATGTGGCGGAAGGTTATCTGGTCTTTAAACTAACCCAATCCGAATTATGGTTAGGCTTAGTCGCTTGCGCGGCAGGGCTGCCTCTCATCTTTCTTGCGCCGGTGGCAGGCACCATTGTTGACCGTGTACCGCGCCGTAAGTTGATGATGTTTACCCAAACAGCGCAAATGATTTTAGCCTTCATCTCGGCCTACCTCACCTTTAGCGACAAAATTCAGGTTGCCCATATTGTGGTGCTGGCCTTTTGTTTGGGCATCACCAACGCCTTGGATGCGCCCGCCCGCCAAACGTTTGTGGTCGAGATGGTCGGTCGCGACGATTTGCAAAGCGGAATTGCCTTGAATTCGATCCTCAACAGTGCATCGCGTGTGCTGGGGCCAACCGCCGCTGGTCTGGCACTGGTTCAATTTGGGCCAGCGTGGTGCTTTTTGATTAATGGGCTGAGTTTTCTAGCAGTACTCATTAGTCTTTTCTTTATGGATGTTCCTTATGCCATTAAATATGTAGCTGGCACACCACCGCTCAAATTGATGCGCGAAGGCTTTGAATTTGCACGGCGGCATGAAGTGGTCGCACCGCTGTTGCTGTTGACGGCGGGTGTCGGTTTATTTACGGTGCCGATTATCCGTTTATTCCCTGCCTATGCCGAGTTGGTTCTACATTCGCCCACCGACGGTTATGCATTAGTGAGCGCAGCGCAGGGCGTTGGTTCGATACTCGGTGGCATATTAGTCGGCTGGTTATCACACCGGCTGGGACGCGGACGTGTCATTGGTGTATCCATCATATTAGGCGCAATCTCGACGGTCTTGTTCGCTTATCAATCGAATATGGCGCTGTCAGCCTTCATGTGTACCTTAACAGGTGTGTTCCTGATTTTGGAAGTCGTGGATATTAATACGCTGCTGCAAGCCGTTGTGCCGGATGGTTATCGTGGGCGTGTTTTGAGTTTATACACGCTGACGTTTTTGGGATTAGCGCCGTTTAGCTCGGTGGCACTAGGGGCATTGGCAACATGGCTAGGCACATCCGAGGCGATTGGCATCTACGGCATTTTGGGCGGGGTGATGGGCCTGGCAGTTATTTTTCGCTGGCGTTCGGTCGTTCGTCAGCGTTAATGAATGCGATTAGGGGTTTGCCAGCGGCAAACCCGTACATAAATCCAATTTTATGTTAGATGTGATTTTAATTGGTCTTCTCGTTGGGTATGGGCGGTGGTACCAGTAATAAGCTCATACCAATGCCAATGGCTCCGGCGACAAAGGGAACGCCCAACCATGTGTGAATTTCCCACCACAGACCGCGCGGCCCACTAAGGACAATCGCGCCAAAGACCAATAGGAAATAGACGGCTGGCACCACGAAGGCGAACAGACGCAAGGCATTGTGCCGCTCTGCTGAGGGTTGTAAACGGGCGATTAAAATGTCGGCGACGAGTCCACCGAGTGCTGCCGCCACCACGATTAATCCATACTGACCGTTAAAGTTAATCCGCATTAAGAACATCAACAGCGCATTGAAGGTAAACATCAATGTGGCGCTACCGAATGGCAACTGCCAGCGGCGCACCAGAAACAACAGTGTTGCCATCATCAACGCTGCCGGAACCAGCACATAAACCACGCTGCTGACTTCGATGAAATAGCGCGAGCTGCCACTTGGCGTAGGCATATTCAAGACGTTGGCGTTGCCGAATACATTGGCGTACTGCATGAAAAAAGTGAACAGCGTGAATAACAGTGTCATCGATAGGATAGCCGGATACAGATCACGCCAGCCGTGTAAACCGGTTCGCTGCCACGCTGAGCGTAACGGGCCAGCGATAAACAGGAAGGCTCCGGTTGCCAGCAGTAGGTGAGTCGGGCTGAAAAGGGCTTCCAAATTTTGCTCGACACCAAAGACCGTGTGCCAGACCATATCCCCCGCGCCGCCGATAAAAAAGATCACGACCCCTAAAAGTGAGAGGCCATAACCTTGAGGCAGCGCCCGTGACCACGCATAGCCTTTACCGACATTGCGATATTGAGTGCCGCCCATCAAGATAGCCACCGAGAAAAAACCGGAATACAAAACGGCGTGCCACGGAGTAAAAAAGGTTTCAAGTTTTGGGATGCTGTTATGTGCCCAACCATCTAAAAACAATCCAAGAACAAATAATGCGGAGGTGATGACTGAAAGGGTATCCAACCAGCGGCTGTGAGATGGATAGCCTTCCACACGTTTGTGAGCAGTCGTTGGCAAGACTATACGGGGGTTTGCAGATGCCATAACCAATTACCTCTGAAAGCGGCTTATTGAACGGAATGTTACTGATTATACGTGCGAGGTGGGGAAAAGTTTTAGGGTTTTATGACTTTTAATCAAATGCCAAAGGCCTCCGGGGGGCGGAGGCCTTTGGTATTCGGGGCAGCCTGTTCGGCGGCAAGTGGGGGTATCTGCCGCCGAACACCAGCCAATATAACAGGTAAACATGAGTCGTAAACTACGGAACCCCTACGGAAATCCTACGGCTCCCTTAGAGATTCATGAATTGCGGAAAACCATAATCTGGTTATGATTAATGGAAGCGTGATCATTGGATATAAGAATTTGGGGGCAAACTTATGCTGCGGCGTTCAACGTTCATCCTGTTTGTGATGGCACTGGTACTGGGCGCGGCTGTACTGCCAGCCAGCGCGGGAAGCTCTGTCAACGCGACTTTTTCGCTGGGCTGTGATGGGTTCTCCGGCAGCGGGCAAATCCTGCTTGACCGTGATAATACCGGTTCGAGCCGCGAAGCATTTCAGGTCGTGGTGACGGATGGCATTGGCAATATTATTTACAAACCAGTAGTCGATAGTTTTTTTGTAGGCGGTACGGTTTCATGGACAGCGACCAATGTGGTCAAGTGGACATCTGCTCCTGAAGATAACCCCTTGACGCTGCGTGTCGTGAGTTTGGCTGGCAATAATGTTGGCGAACAAACCATTGCCGTGGCGACTGGAAGCTGCGAAGGTTTGCCCAGCTTCGGTGCACTGCCAACCGTTATCAGCAGCGCGGCCTCTGATTCGGTGGATATTAATGCGGTTCCCCCGCGCCCCACGAATGCCGATGACGTGACCAGCAAGCTGCCCGGTTTCCTCGTGGTGAACACCGATAATCTGTCACTACGCAGTGGCGATGGCCCCGATTATACGCTGGTGGGCATTGTCGATGGTGGCACCAAGTTGATCCCCTTGGGGCGCAACTTGAAGTTCACATGGTGGTTCGTGCAGGCAGGCGATATTAAGGGTTGGGCCAAGGCCGAATTCTTGGTCGCACGTGGTGATCTGACCAACGTGACAGTCGTTCCTGCCGAAGGCGAAATTACCCCTGCGACCTTCTTTGTCTATGGCAAGACACCGCTGCTTTCTGCTCCGGCAGTAGGCGCTGTGCCGCTGTGTACTATTCCGGGCAACATCGAATATTTGACGACCGGACGCACCAAGGCGACGGATTGGTATGAAATCCAAGCCACCTGCGATAATGCTGTGGTCAAAGGCTGGATAGCAGCCTCACTGGGCGCGTTCCGTGGCCCCGCTGGCACCATTTTGCCGGTGACCGCACCGTAATCGCTACCGATTGATTTTGTAAACAAAGGACGAGCCAACCGGTTCGTCCTTTTTATTTATAGTTCGAGGGTGCCGGATGCACCATGATTAACAATCGCAAAGCGTGTCGCACGGCGCAAGAAGAAACGGATCAGCAAGTAGTAAAAGAAACCGCTTATCACCGCTGCGATAAGATTGCGTAAAACGACAGGACGGTTGTCATATTCATTTTTGAGAATGATCTCTTTTCTGGGATAAGGCTCAGGTGTGGTTATATCTCTGATTCGTCTATCACTCGGTCGCATGACATTAGCTGAGAGAAGTGTTCCTTGATCAAGAAAGGGCATTGCAGCGAGTTCGATGGTATCGTACATTCTTCGGGATAACCGCTCCAGATTGTCCAGAAAAGCGCAGTGATTAGTAATGATATAGGTTAAGTTATTACAGATATTAGCAAATCGAAAGAAGTCGTGCATTGACGAAATTGAAAACAAAATTGTAATTAGTAAGCTTAAACGGATTACTGAGCCGTAAAAAGTGCTTAAACCGTTCACTGATAAACGGCTTAATCCAGCTATCAGACCAATACTTGCGTTTAAACCACTTTCCAAATATCCCAGTATAAGGATGATGATGCATCCGATGAGAAATACCTCAATGGATGGCTTCAAATAACCCCATGAATAATCCGCGTTATTGTTATAGCAATATGGAGCAAATAATGAGTTAATTAAGTCGACACGATCCAAGTAAGGGCCGCTTGTTATTTGACGACCGCAATAATATGTTGCTTGAAAGAATTGGCTGATACCAAGTGCTAATCCAATGGTCGGCAAAGTAAATAAAATTTGATCGGGTAGATTTTGTCTTACTATAGTGATCCACTTGCTCCATACAATTTTTCGTGCCGAAATGCCAGTGAGAATCAACGGTTCCCAACGCTGCTGAATCATATCTTGGCGCACACTTTGTATGCCTGTGGAAATCGTTCGGATGGCTAAAACCAGACGCGGCGTAAACAAGACGATTGCCATCCAAGGCAGCCAATCCATATGTGAGTCATCGATAAAATAAAAGATCGGAATTAAGGCCACAAAGGTTAAAAAAGTTAATGGAATAACTCGCAGCAAGATAAATGACCAGTTGATCCTCCTTGAGATTGAAGTATGCCGTAATTCCAATTTCAGTAAGGCATTATTGCGAAGTGGAGCGAACATAGTTGATCCTACGATGATATTAGACAATCGATTAGGCTACTTATACCTCATCACCTTGATTTCAATTTGACGACTGACCGCCTCTTCGGCTACGCTTAAGCCCATAGACAAATAACGCAGGTCAAGTATGCGAAAACTTTTTATCGTGGGTGTGTTACTGTTTTTGGGGAGTGTTCAGGTCTTTGCCCAGAACAATCTTCCGCCGTTGGTTGGCCCCTTGATTGCGGTCAACACAGCGGCACAGGATCACATCGTCTTTTATGATGTCAGTAATAGCGCACAGCGTTCGCTCAATCTCGGCAACGGTTGGTTGATGCCGTGGGATTTCTCGGCGGATGGCTGCCGTATCATTTATACGACAAGTGATGGCCTTGCCTTGGGACGTGCCTACAGCGCCAAGTTGGATGGCAGTGACCGACGTGATTTGGTAAAGGTTACCGATTTACCAGCGGATGATTGGGGCGTGTGGGAACCGCAAGCCTCACCCGATGGTTCTTTGATCGCCTTCAGTTTGCTGCGGAAAGATACAAAATCGGGCAAGACCACCAGCCATCTAGCAGTGGTGGATGCGGCGGGTGGTGTGCCCAGCATTTACAGTGTTAGCGGCAGTGAATATGAACCGCGCTGGTCGCCGGATGGCAAGTGGCTGGCCTATATTTCGTTTACGGATCGTGTGCCGGGTTCGGATGTCAATTCGACGGCTGTTCCCACACCAGAAGGGCAGCAAGCGGCGGCTGGAACACTGCTGCACGAGGCGGATTTATGGGTGGTCAGCGCCGATGGTAAAACCAAATATCGGCTCACGAATTTCCCGACCGGAAGTGTCCACGCGCCGCGCTGGTCGCCGGATGGTTTCTTGATTAGCTTTATCTACTCGCCCAGCCCTAATAACGATACCTTTTGGATGATTGGTAACGCTGATGGGGCCATTGCTACCGAGTTGAGTTACCAATGGAGCGAAATTATGGATACCACATGGTTTCCTGATAGCGCCTCCATCTTAGGTGTAGCCCGTGATTTCCAGAAGATCACTGACAATACGATGTGGCAGGTGCCGCTGGTAGGCAACTCGGATACGGATGCCAAGCAATATATCCCCGATCCGAATTTGTCCTTTGCCGATTATCCGCGCTTTAGTGCCGATGGACATTGGTTGGCGCTGCGCAGTGAATACGCACTGGCCTTGGTGGATGTAACCAGCAAACAGTGGTCGCTGACTAATCTGCCGCTAGCCAATACGCCACCTGTATGGAGTCCAGCAGGGTTTAAAGGTGAAAGTAGCTGCTCATGACACTCTTGCAACAACTTTGGGAACTGGCGGAACGCGAAGGGCAGAAAATGGGACTGCCTGCCTTTTATGCATTTGAGCGTATAGGACTTCGTATGGAGACGCTCGCGCCCTCTGAACCGGGGTATGAGGCAACGCCGATTAATACGACGGTATTTGCCAGCACGGGTGGCGACGGGGATCATTTCGGATTGCTACATATTGACAGCGAAGTTCAGGAGTCATCACCTATTGTCATGACCATACCAATGGATTTCGTCAATATCATTGTTGGCGGTAATCTGTATGAATTCTTGTGTTTAGGCTATGACTATGGATACTTTGCTCTGTGTGATTTGGCATATAAGTTTCGAAATGACGTTATAAAACTTCCTAGTCCTGATACGTGGGTGCCAGATTGTCTTGAAGACTGCGCGGACTATTATGCTGAGGCGGAAACATACCTGCCTGTTTTGAGACGAGAACTCAACCTGAAACCGTGGCCGACTGTTGAATCACGGTTAAATGAACTTCAGCGTCTATATCGGCCTTTGATTCGATTACGCAAGGATACATAAATGCTGCGCTGTGGAATTGACATGATCGAAAACAAACGCGTTGAGGAGGGGATTGCCCGCTTGGGCGAACGTTTTCTCAACCGCTTTTTTACATTGGGCGAACGTCAGGATTGCAACGATAAACCGCAGCGCTTGGCGGCGCGTCTGGCAGGTAAAGAAGCCGTTAGTAAGGCACTCGGCACCGGCATCGGTGATGTGAGTTGGGTCGAGATTGAAATTCGCTGTGGTGAGCGCGGTCGTCCGACACTCCTTTTGCATGGTGCAGCAGAGACCTTAGCTGCCGAACTCGGCTTGCGCGAATGGGACATCAGCCTGACGCACACCGAAGAATATGCCTCCGCGGTGGTGGTTGCCAGCGGTTAAGTGATTGAAAATCCCCCACTGAGTCTATAGACTACTGCCAACAGTTACCTATCGAGCATCTTTTATGCCCTCGTTAACGCGAAAGCCTTTTTCGGTTCTGCTTGCTGCCTTGCTGTTGATTGTCATCGTTCTCAGCCGCGTTCCCTACTTCAGCCAATTGGAACTCGATGCCCACGAAGTCTGGACGATGTGGCAGTCGGTTGGGACTCTGCCGCAGGTCATTGACCGCACGCCCTATGATTGGGGGCCGCTCTATTACACCGTCATGTTTGGCTGGCAGTCTGCCGTAGGCAATCATACCGAGACCGCTCGCGTGCTTTCGGTTTTGTGGTTGGTACTGGGTTCGGCTTTCATGTATCGGGCGATGGCACGGCTGCGCCCCGGTACTGCGCCGTTGTTGGCGACACTTCTCTATGCCACCTCCGCTGGCATTATCTATTTGAGCCTGAACATCCGTGGCTATGCTCTGCAACTGGCCTTGATGCCCTTGGCCTTTTGGTTACTGCTGCGCTACTTCGATGTGCAGCGTTACAAATGGCACACTGTTCTGACTGGTATCCTTCTAGCCGCCTCGATGCTCGCGATGGTCTACATCCATCCGACTGGCATGTTAGCTTGCGTATTATTGGGCGCTTATACTCTGTTCGCCTATTCACGCCGCATCTTACGCTGGCTGCTACCGGGGATACTCGTAGTCGCCATCTCCATACCCCAGTTGATCATCCGCTTTGGAACAGCCACTTCACGCCTTGATACAGCTCCCTCGATCTTCGACCTGAACAGCGTCTATTCTTTTTTCCTGTACTACACCGGACAGTCCATTGTTCAGCAAGTTTTGGCGCTCTTACTGTTGATCATCGCCTTATTTTTGTTGTGGCGGGCACTGCCGCGTTTCGGTAAAGCGCTGCCACTCTTATTAGCGATTATTGTGGGCTGCGGCTTGTTGATCTTTTTGGGCGGTCGCTTGGGTTTCACCGGACAGCGTCATGCGTGGTGGCTTGTGACACCGGTTGTGCTCATCATGGCGTGGGGCTTATCCTATCTGCCCAAACCGGCCTTAATCGGCTGTTTCGCGCTGCTGCTCGTTGGTATCTATATACCAGCTTTACCCGGCAGTTTGGACGAAAGTGGCGCACCGAATCCACCGTTGGGTGTCAACTTCGCATGGCTAGCAAAGAACGCTCGCTGGGGTGATGCCGTCGTCATTGATCCCCGCCAACAATGTTCGATTTATCCCGACGAATGGGATTATTACACGCGGCTCTATTTTCCGCAGGGCATCAACGTGGTTACTGATCCAACCGGTTATCGCCGTGTGTGGTATATCACGGCTGACGGTTGGGATAATCCGACTCTCAAAGGCCAAGTCCATGATAACCGGCTGCCCTCGATCTTCAATGGCCCGTGGAATTGCTTGTTTCGCTTGTATGTTGCCCCGCCGGATGCCAACGGTGTCTTATACGACAATGGCATGCGCTTTCACGGCTACGAAATTCTAGAAGATGGACAGCCGCTTTCGATCCCGCTCGTTAGCCGTGAAAGTGAAAGTGTGACCGTGCGCTTGTGGTGGTCAGCCGACACCCATCCAACCGGCGATTACAGCGTGGGTTTATATATCTTGGATACTGCCAATCAGTCCTTGGTGACGCAGTCTGATAGTGGTCCACAGCTTATCAAAATTGATCCGGCTGATTTTTCACCGTTACCGTCTGCCACCAGTCAATGGAAGCTCAACCAGTTGTATGTGGAAGAACGCACGCTTAAGCTGCCCGATGCAATTCCCGTGTCACGCGACGGCATACATACTTACGAACTAGCGCTGGTTGTGTACCAATCGGCTGATAATACTCGCGCAAACGCATCCGGCTTGACACCCGATCATCTGCGCGTATTACAGACCTTCACCGTTCGATCATGGTGAGTGTTTAGTCAATTATCAGTTGTTTTTGATTTGAGGATGGAGTAGGGCGAAACAATGCTTCGCCCTGAGCAGCATGGGTGTGGGAAAGTGCTACTGAATTTGCAGCAGAACATGGGCGCTGCGCCACATGCCTTCGAGGTCGTAGTAGCGACGTTTATCTTCTTGGAAGAGATGGACGACTGTATCGCCGTAATCCATCAACATCCAACCGCTTTCGGGTGTGCCCTCAATCGAGGCCGGTAGCTTGCTGTACTTTTCCTTGACCTGTTCGCGCACGCCATCGGCTAAGGCGCGGAGTTGGCGGTCACTATTACCGGTGCAAATGACGAAGTAATCAGCGATGATGGCATCCGGGCGTAGGTCGAGGAGGATGATATTTTCGGCCTTTTTATCTTCTACCGAATCGACGATAAAACGGGCGAGTTCAATTGATTCCAGAGTAAAACTCCTAGCTCTTGGCTATTGTCATAGGTGAGTAGCGCAGCCTTCTTCATGGCTGATGCTCATTTTGCATTGTAGCATAACGTGAATAGGAAGCAACAGGCGGGTTATTGTAAGAAATCCTGCACAGCCTTGACCACGCGCTCCGGTTGTTCATCTAACGGTTGATGATGCGTGTGTGCCAGTTCCAACAGTTGCGCATTGGGCAGATGGTTGGCAGCGTGACGACCTTCATTAGGCGGCACAGTCGTGTCGTTGCTGCCGAGGATCACCAATGTTGGATGTTGAATGCTCGCTAGATGGGGGTGCATGTTTTCGCGGGCGAGGCTGTGTAAAGCGTGGGTGCTGGCTTGCCACGATGCCCGTTGAAAGTCTTGTTGAATGCGGCTGGCAGCCACATCGTCCAGATACCAGTGTGCCGGACGCGAGAAGATTGGGCTAAAAACATTCTGTGCCAGCGTCCACAGCGGTTTTGATTTGGAAAGGGTATAGCTTCCAATCTCGTTGGTGAACAGCCGACCAAATTCGATGGGGTGTCCCATTCGTCCCGTAACCACAGGCGACATTAAGATCAATTTATCGGTCAAATCGGGTTGTTCGGCGGCCAATTTGAGCGCTAACATGCCGCCCATCGAGTGACCGACAATCGCTTTGGGACGGATGTGGTGCTGTTCGCAAAAGTCGAGCAGCATCTCGGCGTGCTGCTGGACGTAAATCGATTCATGCTCGGCGGGTCGTGGCGACAATCCAAATCCGTATAAATCGACAGCCCAAAAACGCGCCACATGGCCTAAATCGTGCATCAATCGCGACCACATCTGCCCTGAACTGGCCCAACCATGCACGAGTAACACATCGGGGCCATCGCCCTGACGGTTATAATGAAGGTTGGTTGCGGATCGGTTGGCTATCATATTCAAATTATAACATGGCTTATGTGGAAACTTGAAAGATGCTAGAAAATAAATTCGACGTTGACTCGGCTTCCTCCCTCGTTTACGGGGGAGGGTTGGGGTAGGGGTTTCTCATTTCTTTTAAGAATTTACATTAAGAACAGCAAATGATGAGGAAATGAAAGTGCAGCAAGATAAGTCGCCGTCAAACGAATGGCTGACGATTGGCGAAGTCGCGGCGATGGTCGGCCTACAAACCTCTACCTTACTCTACTACGAGAGTATTGGCCTTTTGCCCCGCGCCCAACGCGTCAGCGGCAAACGTCGTTATACCACCGCGATTTTGCCGCTGTTAGCCGTCATCCAGATGGCGAAGGAAGCCAGTTTCTCACTCCCCGAAATTCAAGCACTTTTGCATGCCCGCAACGAAGGTGAAGCCCTGTCGCAGCGCTGGCAAACCTTAGCCGCCGCCAAAATCAGTGAACTAGATGGGATTATCAATCGCGCACAAGAGATGAAAGCCTTACTCGAAGAAGCCCTGAACAGTGATGCACTCCAATTTGAACTGGATCAAGTCGAAGCTGGTAAATAGTCCTACCATATCCCCTCAAAACTCGTTCTTGACTTAAAGTTAACTTTAAGTCGTACATTTGGTCTATCGAATGTTTTTTCTGATTATAATATGGTAGGAGAGTGACCAATGGCAAAAGAGTCAGAACGTCTTGAGCGAGAATTCATCGCAACGGCCCGCGAAAAAACAGGCAAAGATGTGGCCGAATGGATGCAGGTAATTGGCGGCAGTGGCGAAAGCAAACCGAATGCCATCCTCAATTGGCTGAAGCAAACCCACAACCTCAACCATATGCAATCCAATTTCCTGTCCGGCATTTATTTGAATGATGGCAAACCGGTCTTTGACCACAAAGTTTTATTTGCGAAATTATTTGAAGGCAAACAACCACTGCTAAATGTTTATAAGCCGTTGGAACAGGCCATCCATAAACAGCTACCGGATGTCTTGTTCATTCCCACCAAAACCTATATCTCGATTGAAGCCAAACGCTGCTTTGCCTGTGCTACGCTCACCAAGAACATGATCCGCGTTGGGTTAGACTTAGCAGATAGACCTTTTGATGAATATGTGCAGAAAGCACGCAGTCTGGGCGCGATGCCCAATTTGACGCATATGGTGGAAATCACTTCTGCCGTCGATGTGACCGCCGAACTAATTGGTTATGTACAGCAAGCCTATAACAACGCCCATAAAGCCAAATAAAGGATAGTAACCATGATTGATGCAGCCAGTTTGACCATGATTTTGGATCGCAACTTTGGCATTATTCAGCGCCAAATCAAGGATATTACGCACGAGCAAAGCCTGATTCAACCGCCTTTTCGTGGCAATTGTATGAATTGGGTTTTGGGACATCTGGTCATGAGTCGCGAACGTATTTTGATTATGACCAACCAGCCAACGCTCTGGACGGAAGAACAGCGTCAGCGTTACGAGCGCAATTCAGAACCAATTGTCGATGGCAAGGATGCGCTGCCCTTCGAGAAAATTGCTGCCGACTTGGTGACTTCGCAGGAACGCATACAAACATGGCTGAAAAACGCTAAACCGGAAGATTTGGATGTAAAGATTATTCCGCATGGTATCCCCGCCCCTGAACCTGATCCAATTTGGGATTGGATGGAATTCTTGTTGTGGCACGAAGCCTATCACCTCGGCAATTTAGAGATGCTGCGTCAGCTCACAGGCATGAACGATAAAGTAATTTAAAGCAATTATTCTTGTAGGGGCGGGATTTTTCCCGCCCGCTTCATTATTTCATGTCTGTAGGAGTGAAAGGCTTTGCGCCCCAAAAACTTGCGTCACGAATAATCCAAATTGTTGTCACGCTTGCCTACATCTCAAAACTATTCGTACCAACGTTTACTTTAGGTTTGTCGGCATACCAATTTCAAACGATTCACCAACTAATTTAACCTCTTTTCTCCCTTAAAATCGTTAAGGCCAGTAGCCCTTAAGAGTTACCAAATGTTCTTCCAAATGGTAACCCATTCGTTACTTAAATCGTTTATGCTAGTCATTGGAGCGATACTGAGCTTGGCGCTGATTGGCCTACTTATGACCGCTTCGAGCATCTTAACATCTCGTGATTTGCTTTGGCTCATGACCAACAAGGGTCTTTTGCAGCAAACATTGCAGCAGCAATATACGCTTTCGCTGCTGCAAAAACAAACTGCACAGTCAGCACAAAAATGACCTTATATCTGTGCCGCCTGTGCCGCCTGTGCCGCCTGTGCCGCCTGTGCCGCCTGTGCCGCCTGTGCCGCCTGTGCCGCCTGTGCCGCCTGTGCT
>JACDGI010000030.1 GCA_013821665.1 Anaerolineae bacterium | reverse complement strand
TCCCCAGCCCGATCACGATTGCACCAGATGCAACCGGCAAAGGCGAATGGTTAAATACCTCAATTTATGTGTTTCACCCCGATCCGGCTTTGGCGGGTGGGACGCAATACACCATAACGGTGAATCCGGCGCTAACAGCCCAAGATGGTGCAACGCTCGAAAAGCCGTTTAGCTGGTCATTTAAGACATCAGCCCCTGTCGTAGTGGAGGTTAATCCACAGGCGCAAGCCACTGATGTGACGCTCGACAGCACGGTACAGGTGAAGTTCAACCAGCCGATGAACCATGCTAGCACTGAAGCAGCCTTTAGCTTGGTGGGACAAGGCACGACCGAGCCGACCAAAGGCACATTCGTATGGGCAGATGATGGGGCAGGCTTCCAGTTCAAGCCGGATGCGCCTCTCAAGATTGACACGGTTTATGATGTGTCGTTAAAAGCCGGTATCGAGGCACTAAATGGCGGCGAGAAATTACAGGCCACGACCAAGTGGAGTTTCGCCACGGTTCCGCTGCCGGGGATTATTAGCACTGATCCAGCAGATGGCGCAACCGGCGTTTATCCTTATGGCAGCCTGACACTGTACTTTGCTTCGAATATGGATGTGGACACGCTCAAAGATAAGATCACGATTGAGCCGAAGCCGTGGCGTGATCCCGATTATTATTACAGCGATTACGATCACAGCTATAACGTCAGCTTTCCGGTTGAGCCGAGTACTGACTATACTGTGACGATTGCCCCCGGCATGAAGGATGTTTACGGCAACACGATTACGGAATCGCGGATAATCAAATATACGACCGCGCCCTATGACCCCACGTTCGCCTTGCAAGTACCGGGTGAGGTGGGGTTCTATAATGCTCATGCTGATGAAACACGGTTATATCTGACGCACCGCAACATCACCAGCTTGGATTTGCAATTGTATAACGTGCCGCTGTCGAACTTCGCTTCGGCTCTGGCGCAGGATAACTATGGCGCGGCCAGCAGCTTTACACCTGATCCGGCAACTTTGATCCGCAATTGGCAAGTCCCCGCAACCTCGGATTTGAACGCGACCAAGTTTGAACTGCTGCATATGGGCGGTGATAATAACAGCACAGCGGCTTGTCCTGATGCACCACCCAGCAAGCTCAAGGTGGGCGATGTGGCGGTGGTTATCAGCGGACCGGAGGCGGTACGGGCGCGGGCCAGCGCACCGGATGGTGAAGTTGTTGACCAGCTTTATAAAGATTATCAACTGCCGATTGTCGGCGGCCCAACCTGTGCTAACGGCAGCGTTTGGTGGCAGGTGCAACTGCGTGATGATCGTAAGGCGTGGGTTGCTGAGGCCGTGATGACCGATGGCGCACCGGAATATTTGTTGGATATTAAGATTGCCGCGCAAAGTACGGCAGTCAATGTAACCACCGATAATGGTAAGTCGCTCAAGCCGGGGATTTATTTACTGAAAGCCTCCTCACCAGAAACAGCCGCCTTGGGCAACCAACCGACCGGTCATTTTATGGTGGTGGCGACGGCTAACCTGACAATGAAATATTCGGTGGATAAAGTGTTGGTGTGGGCGACTGATGCCCAAACTGGACTGCCAATCGCCAACGCTGGAATCACGTTATACGACAAAGATTTCCAATCGCTGAAATCCGGTACGACGGATAAAGACGGTTTGGTGACGCTCGATATTCCGCGCGTAAGCGATTTGTATCAGGCTATGTTTGCGGTGTTGCAAGCTGATAATCAATTTGGTTTAGGTTTTGCTGGCTGGTCGGATGGTATTGAACCTTACCAATTCGGGCAGAACTACAATTACTATCCCGAAAAATATCGGACGTACCTCTATACCGACCGTCCAATTTACCGCCCTGACCAACCCGTTTACTTCAAAGGTGTGCTACGCCAGCAAAATGACGTGACCTACACACCAACCGGATTGACTGAAATTCCGGTGAAAATTCTTGATGCGAACGGTGAAACGGTATTCGATAAGACGGTTCCGGTGACACAATTTGGCACATTCAGCGGTCAATTCGACATCGCCAGTGATGCGCCGTTGGGCTATTACCAGTTACAGGCAACCATCCCCGGTGATGAATCGCCGGAAAACTCACAGCCTAATGGTACGCTGACATTTGGCGTGGCCGAGTTCCGGCTGCCCGAATTTCAGGTGAATGTGAATCCGGCGGCGGATGCGGTGGTGCAGGGTGATACCGTCAAAGTGACGGTCAACAGCACCTACTTCTTTGGCGGCGCGGTGTCGAATGCCAAAGTGGATTATACCGTGGTGGCAAACCCATATTTCTTCCAGTACGACGGCAATGGCTACTACGATTTCGAAGACTTCAACTACGACGAAGGTGCCAGTGAATTATATGGCGGTGGTGGTGAACAGGTTGCCAGCGGCAGCGGTGTCACTGATGCACAAGGTAACTTGGTGATTGATCTGCCAGCGACTTTGAAAGACAACTCGCAGAGCCAAGAACTGACGATTGAAGCGACCATCACCGATGAAAGCCAGCAGGTGGTGGCAGGACGTACCAAAGTTGTCGTCCATAAAGGTCAGATTTATGTTGGTGCGCGGCCTGAAGAATATGTCAGCAACGCTAATCAAGAAACCGCCGTTGATTTGATCGCCGTGGATTGGGAGAGTAAGGGTATTCCTAATCAACCGATTGATGTGGAGGTCGTGGAGCGTCGCTGGTCGAGCGTGCAGGAGAAAGATGAAAGCGGACGCACCACTTGGACGTGGCAGGTCGAAGAAATTCCGGTGACGACCGGCAGCGCCACGACCGATGACAATGGTAAGGCCGTCTTCAAGTTTAAGCCGCCCAACGGTGGTGTATTTAAGGTCAAGATCAAATCACACGATGCTAAGGGCAACGAAGTCATCGCCTCCACAACTCTATGGGTTTCGAGCGAGCAATATGTGTCGTGGCGGCAGCAGAACAGCAACCGCATTGACTTGATCGCCGATAAGAAAAATTACAGTGTGGGTGACACTGCCGAAATCTTGATCGCCTCACCGTTCCAAGGGACAGCCGAAGCATTGGTGACGGTTGAGCGCGGCAGTGTGCTGAAAGTCGACCACGTCACGCTGACCAGTAACTCGCTGATTTACAAAATCCCGATTACCGAAGACTTCGCGCCCAATGTTTATGTCAGTGTGATGCTGGTTAAAGGCGTGGATGCCAATAATCCGGTAGCGGCCTTCCGTGCAGGTTTGGTGCAATTGGCTGTTGATAACAAGCAGAAAGAAATCCAGATTGATATTACGCCTGATAAAGCGCAGGCTGGGCCGGGTGATACCGTCAATTACACGGTTAAGACGACAGACTTTGCAGGCAAGCCCATCCAAGCCGAAGTGGGTGTTGGTCTGACGGATTTGGCCTCGCTTTCGATTGCTGATCCGAATAGCTCACCGATTTTGAGTTACTTCTATGGACAGCAGGGTTTGGGTGTACGCACATCTAGCCCACTGACGATTAACGTGGATCAACTGACGCAAACCGTACTCGATACGATCAAGGGCGGCGGTGGCGGTGGTGGTGAAGGCGGCATCTTCGACATCCGCGAGGATTTTGTCGATACGGCTTACTGGAATGCAACCGTAACCACGAACGTCGATGGTACGGCGACTTTCAGCGTCAAACTGCCGGATAATCTGACGACATGGCGCTTGGATGCACGCGCGGTCACCAGCGGTTCGGATGGTCTGACATTGGTGGGACAAAAGACATTTGATTTGCTCAGCACCAAGCCGCTGTTGATCCGTCCGGTGACACCACGCTTCATGGTGGTGGGCGATCAAGTGACATTGGCGGCAGTTGTTAATAACAACACAGGCAAAGAACTATCGGTGGATGTGTCAGTGCAAGGTGAAGGATTGACTTTCACTGGAGCAGCCAGCCAAACGGTGACCATCCCTAGTAGCGGACGGCAGCGCGTCGAGTGGACGGCAACGGTTAATGATGCCGCCAATGTTGATTTGACGTTCTTCGCTAAAGGTGGTGATTTCAACGATGCTAGCAAGCCGCCGCTTGGTCAGGGTGAGCAAAAGCTGCTGCCCGTTTACAAATACGAAGTGCCAGAAACCGTCGGTACGGCGGGAGTATTGCGTGAAAATGGCTCAGTCACTGAGGCAGTGACCATTCCCGCGGGTGTAACTCAGGGTGATCTCGCGATCAAGATTGATCCGTCACTGGCGGCCACTACGATTGATGGGTTGGCGTACCTCAAGAACTTCCCGTACCAATGTATCGAGCAAACGGTCAGCCGCTTCCTGCCCAATATCATAACCTATCGCGCCCTCGATAATCTGGGTGTGGCGAATGCGGGGTTGAAGGCGGACCTCGAAAGCGGTGTGAACTTTGCGCTGCAACGCTTATATGCCCAGCAAAAACCGGATGGTGGTTGGGGTTGGTTTGTGCAAGACGAGAGCAATCCACTAACAAGCGCCTACGCCTTGATCGGTTTGGCAGAGGCCAAGAACTCAGGTTTCGCAGTGTCGGACAGTGTGATTGCAAGCGCACAGAATTACCTCAAAACGACCTTTATCGTGCCAGACTTGAGCAAACCAAATTGGCAGTTGAATCGTCAGGCCTTCACGTTGTACGCATTGGCCCGTTCTGGTGCGCCCGACATCAGCCGCATGGCTAATCTGTTCGAGAGCCGTGACCGCTTGGCGATTTATGCCAAGGCCTATATGGCGTTGACCTTCAACCTGATCGACGCAACCGATACGCGACGCACGGACATTTTGCTGTCTGATCTGAATAACAGTGCCATCTTGAGTGCGACTGGTGCCCATTGGCAGGAGAAAGAACAGGATTACTGGAACTGGAATACCGACACACGCACAACTGCCATTGTGTTGGATGCGTTGGTCAAGCTGAATCCCAAGAGCGACTTAAATCCGAATGTGGTGCGCTGGTTGATGGTAGCGCGGACAGCCGATGCGTGGGAAACCACACAGGAAACGGCGTGGGCTGTCATGGCACTGACTGATTGGATGGTGACGACCGGTGAACTCAAGCCAGATTACAGCTACTCAGCATCACTGAATGGCAAGACGCTGACCGAAGGCAAAGCTACCACTGAGAATGTCCGTGCCTCAGTTCACCTAACTGTTGACGTTAAGGATATGCTGGCAGCGCAGGCTAATCAGTTGGTCATCGGGCGGACTGGTGGCAACGGTGTGTTGTATTACACCGCGCACCTGAAGACTTATCTGCCTGTGCCGGATGTGAAGCCGCTCAATCAGGGTATCATCCTCGAACGGCGCTACACTGTACAGGGCAGCGATACACCGATTACCGAAGCCAAAGTAGGCGATTTGATCCAAGTGCGCTTGACGATCATCGTGCCCAATGACCTGAATTATGTGGTGATTGAAGATCCTATTCCGGCGGGTACGGAAGGCGTGAATCCTGATCTAAAGACCGAGCAGCAAATCGGGACACAGCCCGGTTTGGACACTAAAGATCCGCTGAGTACAGGATGGGGTTGGTGGTGGTTCAGCAATATCGAGTTCCGTGACCAAAAAGTAGTGTTGAACGCCACTTATTTGCCAGCGGGAACGTATGAATATCAGTACAGCATCCGCGCAGGATTGGCTGGTACTTATAATGTCATTCCGGCGACGGGCTACGAGTTCTACTTCCCCGAAGTCTATGGACGCAGCGCTGGCAGCACTTTCATAGTCAAGCCAGCAGAGTAACTTCACAGTTTAGCGAATAGGGAAAGGACATCGACTTTCCCTATTTTTCGGTAGTCGCTAGAAGATCGCTGGCTAATGTTCGGATAGCTTCGCGTAGTTCATCAGTCTCAACCACAGTAAAGTGTAGTTCGATTTGGGCTAGATAGCGTGCTAACCAATAGGGATCGTCTGAATAACAGCGCATTAACGTTTTCGTGCCAGCACTTTCTAATATCGCCATTGATTGTGAGACGATTTCTTGAACTGTTGTAAGCGGTGCGTCAAATAGAACCTCAAAGGCGTAGTTGCCTGATCCTCTAATGATGTTACTTAAGACAAATGCTCTTGTATCAAACTCAGTTGGTTTAGTGAAGGTCTGATGTGTGCTGGATATTGAACCCACACGGTCGAGTCGGAAAACCCGCATATCTTCCCGCAGATAACAATAAGCTGCTACATACCACGTTCGTGCGAGGAGTATCAAGCCATAAGGGGCGATCAACCGATTGGTTAGTGTTCCATCACTTGAAGTGTAAGCAATTTGCAGACATTTTTCTTCGTAGATGGCGCGGCTGAATGCCGTAATCCATTCGTTTGAAACAGCCGACGCACCGATTTGGACGTTATCCAATAGGAGACTGTTATGCAGCGCCTCAGCCGATTGTTGGAGTTCTTCGGGCAGTACCCGCGCAATCTTGGCTGCGGCACTTTCGATAGCAGGTAAAGAGGTGATGCTCATCTCACGCGCCAGCATCAGACCGAGCATGACGGCTGTAATTTCATCCTTGTTGAACATCAAGGGCGGTAATCGAAACCCCGGTTGCAGCGAATAACCGCCATGCCGCCCACGTTCACCTTCAATCGGAATACCCAGATCGCGCAGCATCATGATGTAGCGGCGGATACTGCGTTCTTCGACTTCCAATTTTTGGGCGAGTTCTTGCCCGCTGACTTCCGAACGGGATTGCAGCAGTTCGAGGATTGTCAACAGACGCATGGTTGGATTGTACATTTTTCAAACCTCATCTATATCAGGACTGATTTTATCCTAAATAGGGTGGAAACTATCAATAATGATTTGATTACAAAGGAGCAATCACATGACGATCAAACGCATTAACCCTGATACACTGCACAAAAATCCAGCTTTCACACAGGTCGCTGTCGTAAATAAGTCCGCTAAATTGGTTTATGTCGGTGGGCAAAATGCGGTCAATGTCAAAGGTGAAGTGGTTGGTGATGACATCGCAACACAATCCGCGCAAGCCTATAAAAACGTGATTATGGCTTTAGAGGCGGCAGGCGCGACAATGGCGGATGTGTTTAAGATGACGATTTATATGGTACAGGGGCAGTCATTTGGGGATGGTTATGCCGCTATTATGCCGTTGATAGACCCCAAGTCACCACCGCCCACCGTCGCCGGAATCATGGTAGCAGGATTAGCCAATCCCAAATATCTGATCGAGATTGAGGCCGTGGCTGCGATTGACTAAGGAGCGAACCAATGCCAGTCGGTAAAACCAAAGGGCAGGGCTGGGAAATCGGTGTGCGGAAAACCTTCCCTGTCGGAACAGGACACTTATGGGAAGCACTTATGACGCAACCAGGGCTTGGTTACTGGCTGGGAAGCGGAGTAGAGGCCAACTTCCAAAAAGGGGACATGTATAAGACGAGCGAAGGCACGGCAGGTGAGATTCGCAGTTTTAAGGCAGGCAGCCTGATTCGTCTGACATGGCAGCCAAAGGGTGCTAACTCACCATCCACTCTGCAAATTCGTGTAATTGCCGCTCAGAGGGGTAGCACTTTGAGCATCCACCACGAAAAATTGATGGATGCTCAGCAGCGAGAAGCCATGCACCAACACTGGTCAGTTGTGATCAAGCAGTTCGAGATTTTGTTGGGAAGGAAGTAACTTTTTCACAGTCACTATGAGGTAACAGTTTTGATATAACAACGTAAAATTGCCGTTTCCGGTTCTTCGTTCGTGTTATTATGTAATTATATTCTATTTGACTGTTGTGATTGTCAGGTTGTGTAATGCCGGATTCGCTGACCATTATCCGCGAAGAAATTTCCAAAGGACACGTCATACGCGCTCGCAAAATATTGCGTATGCTGCTGGAAGAAACCCCGACAGCACCTTTGTGGTATCTGGCTTCCACCATTTGCGAATCCCCTGAACAAGAACTTGGCTGCTTGCGTCAGGCTCTGAAGATTGATCCTAATCATCTGTACGCGCGCGAACGCTATATTGAACTTAAAAAAGCACATCATCAAGACATGATGCCGCCTTTGATGGTACTCGTTGAAGATTTACCCGAACCATCGGATACGCCTACAATCGATCCATTTACGGCGAAACATCAGCGCCGTAGACGTTCGCAGAGGCGTTGGGCGGCCTTAGGTGTGGCAGCGTCGATGATTATGAGTCTTTCATCGACCTATTTTTTGCTCACGGTTTTAGGTTCGCCCATTCCAGCGCAAATACGCGCCATTGTGAGCGGACAGTCCGGTAATAATCAAGCAGGGCAACCTGTCTTCGGTACGCACGGCAGCGGGCAGGTGAATACGCCCAATGCGCCTGTGCCACCCGTTTCAGCGACTAATGAATATTACTCGGCTGAAGCTGCGGCTGGTGGATTTGTGGTACGTCCTAATAAAACCGAAGATTTGGTGGCTGAAAAGCCAATTAATGATGTGCTCGATCCCGGCTTTGCCCACGAGTACATTATCAAGGTTAAAAAGGGTGATGAAATCGCCGTAGCTGTACAGTTTTTTTCGCCCACAGCGCATAAGGTAGCCGCCAATATGGCGATGCTCGACCCTGATGGTTACAACGCAGCCGCACAGTGTGAGCGAGGTTCGATTATGACCGATGGCACCAGCGTGACTTATGACTGTAAAATTAATAAAACGGGTGACTGGAAATTACAACTCTTCGGGCACTCCGGCGAGAGTACGGGTGTTTATATTGTTACTTACCAACGCATGTGATGTTAATAAACCATTATTGAGCTGTGAAATACGTCTATAGTTGTAAAGATTTCCTCTGTTTTGCTCAATGATTCCGTCAACCACATGTCGCTTATACTGAAATCAGAAACTGTTCTGGTACAAGAGGCAGTGTGCGATGGCAGAAGCAATCCCCACAGTAAACCGTTTTGGTCATTATATCGTGCAAGATAAATTGGGCAGCGGTGGTATGGCCGTGGTCTACAAAGCGCAAAATAGCGAGACCAACCAGACGGTCGCCTTGAAAATTTTACGTTCGTCAATCATGGAACAGCAGGGGATTGTAGAGCGCTTTAAGCAGGAAGCCACGATTGCCGAGCGTTTACGACATACACACATTGTGGCGGTCAATAATTCTGGCTGCATCAAAGGGCGCTACTACCTCGACATGCAGTATATGACTGGCGGGACGCTGGCTGAGCGTTTTGCCAAACCGACTGAAATTGGTTCGCAAGAAGTTGTGCGCCTCCTTCGCGATATCGCCGGTGCGCTGGATTTTGCCCATAAACAGGGGGTTATCCACCGCGATTTGAAGCTGGAAAATATCTTGCTCGATGATAAAGGTGGCGCGTCACTGGCGGATTTCAGTATTGCCCGTCTGAATGATGGCAATAAATTGACCGCGACCGGCTTTGTAGTTGGTACACCCATGACGATTGCGCCGGAACAGGCACGCGGTGATGTCAAACTTGACCATCGCGCCGATTTGTATTCGCTGGCAGTAATTGCTTATGTCTTGACTGTTGGTCGTTATCCATTTAATGGCAATAATCCGCTGGCGATTTTGCACCAACATTTGGCTGAACCCGTGCCCCCACCATCTATTATTAATCCCGGGCTGCCCAAGGGACTCGATGCCGTTCTGTTAAGAGGTCTCGCCAAGCAGCCCGCCGACCGTTTCCCCAGTGCCGATATGCTGATAGAAGCCTTTGCGCGAGTGGTCTCTGACCAGACGATTAGCCGCACTGTCGTGGATTTGCGGACGGATTCGGCAGGTAATAAGATTCAAACACCGTTGACGAAAAAGACCGATACGGCTGACGAATGGGTCAAAAAAGCGATGATAGCCGAAAAAGCTGATGATGCGATAGGCTATCTTAAACGTGCGTTGGAACTTGAACCATTGCATTCCAAGGCCAATCGGATGCTGTTCCAAATGGAAGGGGCAGTACCTAAATCGGCAGTCGGCTATGCCAGAACTGTTGTACCCTTACCTGTTGGCGATTTATCACCACTCAAAAAAGCTAATGCATCGAGCAAGAAGCGCAGTAATTGGTTTTATGCCGCGCTAATCGGATCGATTTTGGTAGGCGTTTCAATTGTATTTTTCTTATTAATGGCTACCCATTCGCCGATTGCGACCCAGATTGCCAATATCATTCAGGGCAAGCGTGCGGTGACTGAAATCGGGGGTGTTCCCCTCGCTAAGGTGCCGAACGCGGTCATGCAGGTTACCCCGCAAGATCGGACGACCATCCTAGCGAGTCAAAAGATTAGTGATACTTTGGAAAACGGCTATGCTCATGCTTATATCTTCGATACTTCAGCAGGACAATCGATAGCCGTGGGGGTGTGGTTCATATCGAGCGCAGCGCGGCATGTAACCAAGAATGTGGCGGTAGTGGACGCAAATGGGAAGAGCGCAGGCAATCGCTGCCAAGCAACAAATAATCCGAATGTCGATACTTCCGTTAATTTTAGCTGCAAAATTGACCAATCGGGGCAGTGGTCAGTGCGTGTCCTCGGCATCGATGGCGAAAGTACAGGCTCTTATTGGGTCACGATGGAATCGATGGACGCGGCACGATAACCGGATCGCTGTTTAGTTTCCGTCGTGACTTTTAAAGAAATTGACCACCAACTGATTGACGCGCTCAGGTTCTTCGTGCTGAATCCAATGGGTTGTGTCATCAAAATAGATGAGCTGTCCGTCCACACAGAGTTTGAGACTTTCCTCTGCCATCTCCCATTTGAGATAGGCATCTTTTTTACCCCACAAGATGAGCGTTGGCACTTTGACGAGCGGATCGGGTGATGGCGGGGGCTGCTGGACAATCGCCCGATACCAATTGATCATACTTTTGAGCGCCCCCGGCTGCGCCCATGCCTTGCGATACTCGCCCATATCCGCATCGGTGAAGGCACCGGGTTTGCTGCTGGATTGCATTCCCCGTGCAAAACTCTCGCTCATCGCACCCTTCAGCGTTTCAGGGATAAAAGGGATCTGAAAGAAGCCGATGTACCAGCTTCGCAAGCTCTGTTCGCGGTCGGTCAAGACAGTTTTGCGGAAGACATTCTGGTGGGGAACATTCATAATGACCAGTTTGGACAAGCGCTCTGGATATTTACAGGCTGTCCACCATGCGACTGCCGCCCCCCAATCATGCCCGACGAGCATGGACGTTTCACATCCGGCAGCATCAATCAGACCTATGACATCTGCTGAGAGTTCATCAAGGTTATAGGCCGCAATACCGTTGGGCTTTTCGCTGATGTTGTAACCCCGTTGGTCAGGTGCCCAGACACGGTAGCCTTGTTCAGCAAGAAAGTCGATCTGCTTGCGCCAGCCGTACCAGAAATCTGGAAATCCGTGCAGCAAAATAACCAGTGGGCCATCTTCTGGCCCCGCCTGCACAACATGGAGGCTGATACCGTTGGTTTTAATCAGTGCGTGGTCATAGAGAATCATGAAATTGTTATTCCAGTAGCTAACTCAATGTACCCGTTTTATGCATTAAATAACGCTCGTGAATCATCTGAATACCTTTATCATCCACGTAGAAATCTGTATAAACCTTGACACCGTTGGTCTGGACATAAAAACGGCGCAAGTTCGGCTCAATCGATTCGGGGATGAGGATCGCCGAATTGGTACCAAACTTATCATTTTCCTTCAACATGAGGCAATCACCCGCGCGATGAATCTCAAAGCGCATGGTATTTCTAAATGACTGATACACGCCTTCCAGTTCCATCATTTGGCGTTCGTGGCGCACATAGGGTAGGGCTTCAGGGTCTTGACCGAGCAGCATTGCCAGCCCATACATGGCGAATTGTCCGGTTGCGTATCCACTGCCGTTGGTGAGTATCGCTGCGGCTATATTCTGTTCTGGCATGAAGGCCATATAAGCGGTTGCCACACCCACCGAGCCACCGTGATTAACCAATTTGCTGCCGAGGAAATTGCTTTTTGCTGCCAGACCGTAGCCGTAGGTTTCATCCCCAAAAAGGCCGTTGACCACTGGCGTATTGACGCGCGGCTTTATCATCTCAGCGACAGAAGAAGCCTTCGCGACGGGTTGACCATTTTTAAGATACATGCTGGCGTATTTGGCGAGATCCAGTACGTTGCTAATCAATCCACCGGCTGCGCCAACACCGCTGTAAACATATTTGCCGATGGTACGGCCTTGCTGCGCCCAATTGACATATGGCACGGCCACATCGGAATCGGTCTCTACATCTTTTTGCGCAAAGAAGCTGCGCGTCATATTCAATGGAGCGAGGATATGCTGATGGATATATTCTTCATAGGAAAGGCCGGAAACCTGCTCGATAATTGCGCCCAGCAGGACATAACCTTCATTGAAGTAGAACCAGCGTTCGCCGGGTTTCGTCCACACCCAATCTTCTGCGCCCTGAAGGAAGGCCAGCATGTCGGTTGCTGTAGCGATAGGCAGCCAATCTTCGGTCGAGCCAATGATTGCACCGATCAGTTGCTCGGCGTAACCCAGTGCCGCGATACCAGATGTGTGCGACATGAAGTGTTTGATGCAGACCGTTTCGCCATATGGATGAATATCAAACGGCATGTATTTTTCGATAGGGTCATCGACGCTCAGTTTGCCCTGTTCGACAAGCTGCATAATCGCGAGACAGGTGAAGGATTTGGTCACCGAGCCGATGCTATATAAGGAGTGATCGGTTGCCGGTAGGCCGCGTTCAACATCACGGTAGCCGAAGCCGCGCGACCAAACGACCTCGTCCCCTTTGATGAGTGCCATACTGAGACCGGGTAATTTGGTTTGGGTGATCTTTTCAAAAATGAACTTTTCCAGTTGGGCGTAGGACATCATGCGCTCTCCTTGATGAGGTGAAGTGACAATGTGCTGGTTTGTGTGGCACGCATTGTAACCAATCACCGGGGACAAGCGCAGCAGTCTGGTATCAAACGGTTCTACACTTGCCAGAATTCTTGCGGTGTGAGGAACAATAAGTATTCGATGCTGTCGGCGCGGCAGTCCAGCATTTCCGCCCATTCGTGCAGAGTCACTACATAATTGTGGTAATCATTGACTGTGCCTTCGAAAAATGTGCGCTTGCCGATGAGTGCGCTCAACGACTGCAAAATGCGGGTGTCCAATATCAACGGATAGTGGTCGATGCCGCAGCCCAAGCCTGCGAAGTACAAATATTTGGTGAAGTAGGCTGGCCCCAAAAATGGAATATGGGCATCGTGTAACACTGAAAAGGCGGTACGGACATTGCCGTATTTAATCGCACGCAAGGAATTGAACAACACGTCATCCAGTTGTTTGATATTCGAGGTAATGTGCGCCATACGCCACGGCCCGTAGCCGACTGTACCGTATCCCCACAACATGGTCGCCAAGAACAACTGCCGTATGGCGGATGGCGTTTCGGTTTCACTGGCTTCACGCGCTAAAGGCACAATATCGAAGCGTCGCAGCGAGGTTGGAAAGCGCTGCAACACGATATGCATCTCATCAAGCTCGATGGCATTCAACCAATTTTCGGGATAAAAGATTTGGGCGGGTTGGTGACTCAAGGTCGCGTTTTGCAGCCATTCCAGCAAACGCATCAGTTTGCGAGGCGGACGGTACAGAAACTCCCCCGGTTCAATACGCTGAGTGTGCTCCATCCCCGCCCCTTTAGTTATTGGAAATGCGCTTTGTAATCTATTCTACCCCCGCATCCACTTCAAAACACGAGGCCATACTTGAGAATAGGCCAAATAGAGTAGTACAAAGGGGGCATAATCCCACGCGCCGATGTAGCGCGTGACGGTTCCACGAAAGCCACGCTTGAATTCGTACACGCCCCACATCGAATCGGATTCGTTGAATTCGTTGGGTGCGCCCCACATATCATAAGTGCTGTAACCGTGCGCCTTCGACCAGCGCATGGCTTCCCATTGCAGCAAATAGTTTGGCATGCGGTCGCGTTCTTCGTTGGATGACGCTCCATAGATATACCAGCAGGTCTTGGCGAAGTGAAACAAAATCACATGGGCAATGGCTTTACCTTCGACTTCGGCAATCAATGGATGAGCAAGTCCGGCTTCCATAAATGCTTGCCATGCCAATTTGTAATACTCCGGTGGACGTGTCAGAAAATGATCGCGTTCGCCTGTCATGCGGTATAAATCGTAGAGCGTTGGCAAATCTGCCAATGTTCCTGCACGAACTGTCACGCCTTTTTTCTCGGCGGTGCGGACTTTGCGGCGTGTATTCTGACTCATGGCCGCCAGCATCTCATCTTCGCTTCGTGAGAGGTCGACGGTAATCGTATTGCGGAACTGCACCTGATCCGCCGAAAAATGCCAACCGCGAGTCTCTAATGTTTGGAGTACTGCTTGTCCGGTTGGGTTCGGCGTGTTGGGGTTATCGTCATCACCGGATGGCACACCCGTTGCCGCAATCACATCGGGATCAATCTTCAGCCAGATTGCTATTTGTTGTCGGGCTAACTTTTGCAGATAGTCAAAGACTTCTGTCACCAGATTCGCATCACTGTAATCGAGCGCTGGCCCTTTGGAGATATACATCACTTTCAATGGGCCGACACGGCGTATGCCCACTGAAGCCATCGCCACAATTTTGCCATCGCGTTGGAAGGCCAATCGCATGGGCTGCCAGCCAGTTGTCACACGTTTGAACTCACCCCATTCCCAGCTTTGCAGCACATGGGCAAAGGGTAGGGTGGCAAGCGTATTATTCCATTGGTCGCGGTCAGTGATGGTGAGGACTTTAATCATGGGATTTAGTCTACAATCACCAGCCCTCAGTCGCCAGCTTGGATATTTAGGGAATGACCTCCCTCGTTGGTGAAGGAGGTCACACGCGCTTTCGGTTTAGATTACTTAACGGGTCTTGTAGTCGTAAGTGAAGGTCACGGTCTTGCCGGGTTCGATGGTGGCGACCCAACGCAGCAAATTGCCGGTCTCACGCGTTGGCTCGGATGAGAAGGTTAACTCTTCGGCATATTCATTTTGGCGATCAACCACATCAATACTAACGGTTTGTGCGCTGAAGTTGGTGAGGCTGAGTTCGACCGTGTGCTGGTTGGAGTAAAATACGCCTGTAATCGCGGTTTGGCTCTCGCTGCGTTTGACGCGTACATCCTGCAACTGCCCAACCGTGATGCTGCCTTCACTACCGACGGGAGTGACCTCAACAAAGTCACTGCCGATGAAGTAGCCATGTTGATACGAGCGGACGATGCCTTCGGGCATGGGTATTTTCGAGTCGTTACGCACCTTATAGATGACGCTGGCCTGTTGGTCGGTTTCGGCGTTCCAAATTAAGGTGCGGCGGGCGGGCAGCGCCCCTTCGAACTGGTTGAGGTAGACGGTTTCTCCGGTTTTGGCACTGACAGCACCAATGTCATAAATATATTGAATGTTGGCAGCACCGACATCACCGCCACCACTTTGAGGTTGAGCATAACCGACGATCATCTGATTGGTGGTCGCCGGTGAAATGGTGTTTACCTGCTGAGAAGTATCCACTTTTCCGGCGATCAAATGAGTCGTCACGGCTTCAAGGTCAAAGGCCGTGTTTTGAATCTCGGCGAAGAAGCTGTAATCGACGGTGGTGGCGGCATCATCCCCAAGCTGCATATCGTAACGCGGTGTCCAACTGAGGCCGCTTAGCAGATATTCGAGCGTAATTTTGCGCGCCGCATCACCGCTGCCCGTATCCCACGTTAGCGATAATCCGGTATCGGTGCGTTGGACGCGGTACTGTGACACACGCTTGTCATCTTCACGGACGACCAAGGTGTCGTCGATGATCGAAAGGGGTAGGGTGACTTTGGCTCTTACGCCAGCCGGTAAAGTAATGTTATCGCGGGCGAAGGCGATGTTATTGAGGAAAATATACACCTCATCGGGTTGGCTAACATAGGTGATCTGGTTATCGGCTCGCAGCGGGGCGACAGCCGCCAGAGTCATAAGTGCCAGTACAGCCAGCAAAGAAATCTTTCGCATCCTAAACCTCCAACGTAAAACAAGTTGTTACGCTTCATCTTACGCTGATTTGCCGATGCGAACCAAGTGAGGGAGGTAATGAGCAGCGAATGCGGAAGTTTTGTTTATGTCGCTAGATACTCAAAATGTTGTAGTTATTGCTGCAATTGCTGCACAAATTGCATAATTTCCGCTGAAATGGCAGGCGGATGTGAGGGAGCAAACCGCCGAATTGACATTTTTGACTGGCGGGAGGCTCGGCTGCTGCCGCTGAAATGACACAAATGCAGCGGAATGCTCGGTCAATGCCACCGCCGTGCAATTTGTGCATGTCGCTTTGCAGATTAGTCGATAGTCATCAGTCAAATCAGGCTTTTAAACAGAACAAACAGAAAAGCGAGTCTTGTGGCACTTGTGGCGGCGGCAGTATGGTGCCATACGCATAGTCAGTTTCCATCAACCTTGGCGGAAAGGACTTCAAAATCTGTCTTTCCATAGCTCGCGATGGGGGGGCTAACTGAACCCTCACCCTAGCCCCTCTCCCTCAGGGCGAGGGAACCAGACAAGTCATCACATAAGTTACAACCACTACCCAATCCATTTTAGAACAAAAATTCACACATGTCAATAAGAATTGGTTCGAATTTTCTAACCTGAGTGTCTGTATTTAGATAGCTTAATTTTCGGGTGGAATGATATAACCGTCATCGCCACCGAAGCGCACTTGCAGTTGGCGTTCACTGGCGAAACCCCAATTAATATGCGTCGGAGGTTTCAGATAGTTTTTGTAGGCTAATGACATTTGCCGCGCGGCTTCCCGAAATGGAACGCGGCCCACACCTGTACCGAGGCCGGGACAAGCGACGATATTGATTTGGCGTTCGTTACGTTGGTTATGCTGATGAACGGCTCGCAGCATCGCCCACATGGCGAGATAAACGTGATCAGTATGGCTGATTGTTAGAGGAACACGCATGGTTGGCGTGTGAGCAAGGAACGGATGTTTGTCGGAAGGTGTTCTCACTATCATCGATGTGCCGACTGGTTGCTCGCCTAAATAATCCTCAATAATGCGTTTTTGAACGGCATACATGAGTTCCACACCGAAGAAACGTGTGATCGCCGCGTCAATTCCCCCATCCATCAAGCCGAATGAATTGGCTGGACTCACCATGCAGTCAAATTCAGGGATGCTTTCGAAGTAGCCCATGTGAATTTCAACATCGGGTAAGTCTTTGAAGGCATTTTCCCATGCAAGACACAGGGCAGGATTAATGTCTACAAGGATAAGTTTCATTGAATACTCAAATCTTTCTCCAAATTGGACATGATTCTGAGCTCATATTCGCATCGCGCTAGGGTTTCTGAATCAAGTTTGCCAGTGTGGATTGTTTTTTCGGCAGTTGCGCGTACTTTTAAATGGACTTGTCGAATTGGTTCAATGGATAAATTGTATTGCCGTATCAATGCAATAATAAGTACCGAAAATTCTTCCGTTACAATCTGCTGCTCCGTAAAACCTTGTTGCTCCATCTCGCCAATCAGCAATCGGTTACCAACATGCCAGCCACGTTCAACCAATATTGGTTCTTCCTCAAATACAACGCCCAATAAGTTTAAAGGCATTAATAACCCATAAAAGTAGTTGCGTATTGCAGATATGCTAGATAAATCCATATACATGCCCGGTCTTAAGCGAGCATGAGCTAAAACTCCAATAAGACCTTCAAGCTGATTTTGGCTGGGGCTTGATTCGTTCATTTCCTTATCCTCAACACCAACTGATAAGCCGCATAAATCACCGGATTGTAGACCTTATCCCACGCGCCGAGGGAACGCACGACCTGACCACCCCAACCGCGTTTGAAGCCGTAGACTCCCCATAAGCCATCCGAGCGCGATTCGAACTGTGCTTCGAGCGTAACCTCATCCGCGTCAGGGATGCCCCACATATCATATTGAGTACAGCCTTTGGCCTTCGCCCATTGGATGGCTGACCACTGCACACCATAGGCACCCATCAAATTGCGCTTGATGTTGGATGACGCGCCGTACAGATACCAAGCCGTTTGTCCTTTGGCGAACACCATAATTCCTGCCAATGGATCACCTTCGTGTTCTGCCAAGATCAGCGCGGCATTCCCCTGCGCTACGAATAGGTCATAGGCTTTTTGATAGTAAGCGGGTTCATGCACGCCAAATTCGTTGCGCTCGCCAGTGGTGTTCATCATGCCGGTGAAGATGGCGACATCGGCCTTTGTGCCTTCGCTGTAAGTGATTCCATTCTTCAACGACTGTCGAATTTTGCGGCGTGTCCCTTGATTCATACGGGCGAGGATCGCATCCTCGCTGCCACTGATGTCGATCATGACTGTGTTCGGAGGCTGAACCGTTTGTGGACTTGGTCGAAATCCAAGTGTCGCATATTGATTGCTCACGGTGGCATCCGCAAAGATACCCGGTTCCCATTTCAAAAATGCGGCGTGATGTTTACGCGAGACATCGTCAATCGCTTTCCATAGGTCGGCTTCAAACGGGTTTGCTGCCGGCAAACCCCTACCCGATGACGATGAGTGTTGACGCACCAGCGGCCCCATTGCCAGATAAGCCATCGTGCCGAGGCGGAAGGGCAGGCGGCGAAACAGCAGTTGCACGGCGGCGACAATCTCATTTTTAGAATTGGTGAGAGCGACCCGTTCGGCTTCCCAACCGAAGGCGGCCTTCAAATCCCCCCATGCCCATTGTTGCAGCACATGGGCATTTGGATGCTCACCAATAAACGCATCCCATTGGGCAGGTGTGGTTGTCGAAAATTTAAGATCGTCGGTCATCAATTATCCAGCGGATTGTGTATTTAGGCTCTATTCATCAGATCATTTGTAGAGGATAGAAGGTGGAAAAGCAAGGCTTGGGGTTTGGTTTGAAGTCGGTTTGATTTTAGTATGAAATAGACGAGTGTGGGGCTTTGTTATATCCAAAACGGTGTGTTAGAATGTTCAGCGACTTCCATTAGTGAAATTTGGTTCACAAAACTGCATCGAAGTTGCCTAAATTCATTGCATCAGTGTTTAGGTCTATGCTATACTCGTGCAGTTTGTCACAATTGACGCGACTCAACTAAATTTTTACATAGAAGTAGACAAAACTTTTCATAGCTCAGGAGTACGCTCCAATGGCAGTATTAAACGAATGGGCGTTCATCGGTGTGTTCTTTTCCGTCGCGTGGATTTTCCCATTTCTACCGATTTTCATGGCAAGTTTACTGGCACCCAGTAAGCCCAACAGCATCAAGCAATCCACCTACGAATGTGGTGTGGAAACAGTGGGCGATACTTGGGTTCAGTTCAAGGTACAGTATTACATCTACGGGTTGATTTTCATGGTCTTTGACGTGGAAATCGTATTCTTGTTCCCGTGGGCATTGGCTTATAAGCAGTTGGATTTCTTCGGCTTCTTTGCCGGGTTGTTGTTCGTCTTCTTCCTTTTCGATGCACTGGTCTACGCATGGCGCAAAGATGCGCTGGAGTGGGTCTAAGTCCGGTGTGTGCCGAGTGAAGGTGTTGGCTTATGGAAAATGTATGTAGTATCAATAATCTGGTTGCCTGCCTTGTCCAAGGTGGGATGAATCGTGATTTGGCAAATCTGTTAACGACACTGGGTGCGGGTGTCTTGGTGGCAACTGTCCCTCTGATCACGGTGATTTTCCTCATTTGGATCGAGCGTAAAGTTGCGGCTCGCGTTCAGGATCGTATCGGGCCGAACCGCGTCGGGCCATTTGGCTTGTTGCAGTCGGTCGCTGATGCAGTCAAGATGATCACCAAGGAAGACATCACCCCAACCGGTGCGGATAAATTCATTTACAACCTTGCCCCTATCATCGCTTTTGCCTCAGTCATCTTGATCTGGGCGGTTGTTCCGTTTACACCATTGCATATCGGTGCGGATCTGAGTATCGGTATCCTGTACTTCGTGGCCGTGGCCTCAATTGGTACGATCAAGATCATGATCGCGGGCTGGTCGAGCAACAATAAGTACGCGCTGCTCGGTGCCTTCCGTACCATCGCGCAGTTGCTCAGTTATGAAGTGCCGCTGGTTTTGTCGTTGCTCATTCCCGTCATGATTTCTGGCACGATGAGTATGCAGGAAATGACACGTCAGCAAAGTGGCATGTGGTTCTTCTTTATGGCACCCGTCGCGGCGATAATGTTCTTCATCGCTAATCTGGCCGAAACCGGACGCGCACCGTTTGATCTGCTGGAAGCGGAGTCTGAAATTATCGCCGGTTACAACATTGAGTATTCGGGCTTTAAGTGGGGCATGTTCATGGCGAGTGAATTTACACACGCCTTCACCGCTTGCTTGCTGACGGCTGTGGTGTTCCTCGGTGGTTGGTGGGGTCCCGGTGTCATACAAATCCCCGTACTTGGCATCGTTTATCTAGGACTGAAAACCGGTGTGGTTTACCTGTTCGCCTTGATCCTCCGCAGTACGGTACCACGCGTTCGTATCGACCAACTGATGTCGCTCAATTGGAAGTGGTTGGTGCCAATTTCAGTGCTTAATGTCATTATGACATCTGGCCTGTTGAAAATTATCCAATTGGTGGGTTTGGCACCGCAAGATGGCACTTTGGGTGCCGCTCTGCCCCAGACTATTATCCTTCTGCTAGGCAATCTGGTGTTGGTAATTGGGATTTTTAGCCGCATTCGCAACTTGGGTCGCAACGAACGGCTGGCTAATGAAGGTGTTCCGGTTCGTGGGGAACATGAAGAAGCCGCACCTGTACACGCCGTTGGGGATTAAGCAGTACGTAGTGAAATTGTAGTCGTTTGCTTGATTGTGTGGGACTTTCGCAAGCACCACATCATACGTAGGACGAGATTATGCTGGAATTTAATGCTTCAACCGTTGCTTTCATCGTCTTCGCGCTGTTCAGTTTAGGCGGCGCGCTCGGTGTTGTGACGACCCGTAACCTGATCCATGCCACGCTGTATCTGATTTTGAGCTTGTTTGGTGCGGCGGGCTTTTTCGTACTCTTGAGTGCGCCCTTCTTGGCGGCTGTACAAGTGTTGGTTTACATCGGTGCGATTGCGATTTTGATCGTCTTCGCCGTGATGTTGACCCGCAGTATGACACGCTTGCGTGAACTCTATAACCGCCAATGGTTATTGAGCGGCATTGTGGCGGTAGCGCTGTTTGTCCTGTTGATGGTCGGCGTGATCTTGCCCGTGTGGGGCATCAACGGTTCGCAGGTTAACAAGCCCATATCGGATACAGTAGCGACCACAGTTGATCTGGGTAAAGCATTAGTTGATCAGAATCAATATGTCCTGCCGTTTGAAGTGGCTTCGCTGCTGCTGACGGCGGCGATGATCGGTGCGATTGTGATCGCGCGTGATGACCGTGAATAGTACGGGTTTGTCGCTGGCAAATTCTCGATGGAGTGATGACGAATGATACCTTTATGGATGTATCTGGCAATTGCAGCGGGTTTGTTCTGCATCGGAACTTATGGCGTGCTCTCACGGCGCAACGCAGTTGCTATCCTGATGAGCATCGAGCTGATGCTGAACGCAGTCAATATTAACTTGATTGCCTTCTGGCGTTACATACAACCGATGAACATGGCGGGGCAGGCCTTTGCCGCCTTCGTGTTCGTCATCGCTGCGGCTGAAGCCTCGGTCGGTTTGGCAATTATCATCTCGGTATACCGCAGCCGCAGGTCAGTCAGTGTCGAAGATGTGGATATGTTGAAGTGGTAATGTAGAACCTATCCGAAAGTCATGGGCGAGCCGCGAGGCCGCCCGTATGTTGTGTGGATACGGATAGAGAGCGAAGGTCGAACTTATGGAATCTAATAGTCTTATTGGGAACGCGAATTTGCTGCCGTGGCTTGTGCCACTGGGGCCGCTGCTGGCGTTTTTCATCATTACGCTGCTGACGAATCGGGCAAAAATGGTGCCGGGAACCAGTCCCGAATATGCCGACCACAATCACCCCAGTTATTTCGGGATGAACGTGGGTGTTGCCAGCCAAGCCAGCCGTATCGTCACCATCATCGTCGGCCTCAGCGGTATTATTGCCGCGTGGCTGATTGCATGGACGGTTGTCGGTGTGGCAACAGGCAATCCGCACCTTGGTGAAGAAGTCTACGGCAGCAGCTTTGATTGGCTGGCAACGGGTACAACCGCCTTAAAGATGGGTGTGTTGGTTGATCCGTTGAATACCATCATGCTGTTCATGGTGCCGCTGGCTTGCGTCTGCATCTTCATCTACTCGATTGGCTATGCGGCCAGTGATCCTCGTCAGTCGCGTTTCTTCGCGCTGATTTCGCTGTTCGCTGGTGCGATGCTCACCTTAGTTGTTGCGGACAACCTGCTGCTGCTGTTCGTCGGTTGGGAAATCATGGGCTTGTGCTCCTATTTGCTGATCGGCTTCTGGTTCGAGAAAGAAAGCGCCTACAAAGCGGCTATTAAAGCCTTCACCACCACCCGCGTGGCGGATGTGATCATGCTGCTGGGTATCGTTTATCTGTACTCACTGACGGGTACATTGAGCTTCCGCGAGATTTTGCACAATCCGGAAGTGTTGAAGACTCTGGCAACCACACCTGCGCTGATTTTCGGCAGTATGAGCGCCGCCAGTCTCATCGGCATCTTCCTTGTCATTGGTACGATTGGTAAATCGGCGCAGTTCCCACTGCACGTCTGGCTGCCAGATGCGATGGAAGGCCCGACACCTGTTAGCGCTATGATCCATGCGGCTGCAATGGTTTCGGCTGGTATCTACGCCGTTATCCGTATGTATCCGGTTTTCGCTGCTGGTGGTGATCCGCACGCAGGAATTCTCACGCCGCCGCTGCTCTTGATGACCGTCGTCGGCTCATTCACAGCACTTTTTGCCGCGACGATTGCGGTTGCTCAAAACGATGTTAAGAAGGTTTTGGCCTACTCGACGATTTCGCAGCTTGGTTTTATGATCGCTGCACTAGGCATCGGTGCGTATGTCGCTGCTGCTTTCCACTTAATTACACACGCGTTCTTTAAGGCGCTGTTATTCATGGCTTCCGGTTCGGTCATTCATGGCATGGAACATGGTGATCATCACGTTCATGAACACGCGCATGGTCATGACGAAGACGACCATGTCTTGCTACCCGCTGGCGCACATGCACTTCCGGCAGCGGCTGGTTCGCATGGTGATGTAGCCCTGACCGCCGAAGTTGATGCTCATGTGATGGCGGGTGAACATGCCGGTCATGACACCCATACCGAGCA
>JACDGI010000606.1 GCA_013821665.1 Anaerolineae bacterium | reverse complement strand
GTAAACGCGGGTTCCACAATGCGAACACACTTTTTCATTACCAATTTGCTGCCACATGGCAGGGCGACGGCAGTATTGGCAGGAGTCTTTGGCGTATTCTTCGTACTGCTTTGGTTGGTGACGGTCACTCATCATGATTCTATTACCCCTGAAATTAACACTACTGAACCTTTGATTTCCAATCTATGCAATTTACCTTGCATGTTCCTTACGTTATAACAAATTATGGTTATGGATAATGCGTGTTTTGTTTAAGGAATGACGGGTCTTCCTGTGCATTTTGACCAATAGCGACCTTGCGAGAGGCATTTTGTCCACTTTAGTCCTTAAAACAGATGGTATCAGCCAATGGTGACTTCTATACACGCCGCCTTACAAGCTGCCCGCCGCCTCATTCAACCCGTTTCGGATTCGGCTGCTCTGGATGCACATGTGCTGCTGGCCGGTGTTTTGGCTGTTGATCGGGGCTATTTGCTAGCACATCCTGAACAAGCCCTAACGCCTGAGCAAGATGCACAGTTTGCGGCCTTGGTCGAACGTTGTGCAGCCGGTGAACCATTGGCTTACATCCTCGGCAGACGTGCTTTTTATGACCGTGATTTTATGGTGTCACCAGCCGTTTTAGTGCCGCGCCCGGAAACCGAACTGCTGCTTGAACGGGCGCTGGCCTTTGCTAAAGGTCGTTCAGCACTTTCAGTCGTCGATGTGGGCACGGGCAGTGGTGCTTTGGCGGTCACGCTCGCCGCACTGTGCCCACAGGCGATGGTGTATGCCACCGATGTGAGTCCGGCAGCGCTGGCTATCGCCCGACAGAACGCCGCCCTACACAGCGCCAACGTTACTTTCTATGAAGGCGATTTACTGCTGCCGTTACTCGAACGTGATATTCACATTGATCTCATCATGGCGAACCTTCCTTATATAGCGCATGATGAAGTGCCGACGCTGGCTGTCAGTCAATACGAGCCTGTATTAGCATTGGATGGTGGCACAGATGGATTGGATTTGGTGCGGCGTTTGTTGCTGCAAGCGCAATCTTGCATCAAGTCGCATGGACTGATGTTATTGGAGATTGGTGCGGGGCAAGGTGCTGCTGCCAGCCGGGAATCAAAAGCTGCGTTTCCTAAAGCACGAATCACTGTGGAATTGGATTATGCTGGTTTAGATCGGATCGTTGTCATTGAGCATAAATGATGCCGCCAGCATCTTGCGAGGCTGGCGGCATACCGTTGGGGGAGTCGGGGATATAGTTAGGTTGGAGATCAATATATTTGTTGATCTATTCTTATAATAGCCCAATTCTGAAACAATTAACAATTAAGGTTTTAGACAAACAAGAAAAATTTACATTTACAAGGAAAAATTCACGAGTGATATTTTCGCTGACAAGCCTTAATCAAGTTGAGTAGCCTTATTAGCAATTTGAAAGACTCCCGATCCTAGAATTGGTAGCTGTGAGGTCTGTGTGAAATTTGAGGCAATTTGAGCGTATTATTCGACTAAATATCTAAATTTACATATCACGTTGGCCTTAAATGCAGCAAAAACAGTCAGCATCCCCTAAAACTAAAAACCTTAAAGTGGGTCGTGATCGTTTAGGTTTATGATATGTTCTAAGAAGAGACTTGTAAGTATGCAAGTTCCTTATTGAGATTTGAATGAGAAAGGTGCTTAATGGCGTTTATTCATCCTAGTGCGGAAGTCGAAGCGGATGTCAGCATCGGCGAAGACAGCAAAATTTGGCATTTGTGCCACATCCGTCGTGGCGCTCATATCGGCAGCGAATGTGTCATTGGGCGCGGCGTATTCGTTGATGCGGGTGTGCAAATTGGTAACCGCGTCAAAATTCAGAATTACGTCTCGGTTTTTCATGGTGTGACGATTGAAGACGGTGTCTTCGTCGGGCCACATGTGTGCTTCACCAATGATATGTTCCCGCGTGCCGTGAATGCGGATATGTCGCTCAAAGCAGCGGACGATTGGGTACTCAGCGAAACCCGCATCAATGCAGGGGCAGCCCTCGGCGCGAACTCCACCATTGTATGCGGCATCACGATTGGACGTTGGGCAATGGTCGGCTCTGGCAGTGTCGTAACCAAAGACGTGCCGGATTATGCCCTCGTGGTTGGCAATCCAGCGCACATCATCGGCTATGTCACGCCAGCGGGCAAACGAGTCGCAACACAAGAAGAAGCAGCGGCCTCAAGCTAACGGCTTCTTTCAACAAGTTAATAAATAACATCTACGATGGTGTAGATGACTAAAGATGGAAAAAGGTTGTATCAATGCAAATCCCTATTGCAAAGCCCTTTATCGGGGAAGAAGAAAAACAAGCGGTCATGCAGGTTCTCAGCAGCGGGCAGCTCACCTCTGGCCCGAAGGTTGTTGAATTCGAGAAAGCGTTTGCGGCCTATCATGATGCAAAACACGGCATCGCCACCAGCAATGGTACGACAGCGCTGATGGCCGCCATGATGGCGCACGACATTGGCCCCGGCGATGAAGTCATCATCCCCTCGTTTAGCTTTTTCGCGACCGCTTCGTGCATCCTCAGCACCGGCGCTCGTCCCGTATTCGCGGATATTGATGCCGATACTTTCTGCTTATCACCAGAAGCTGTCGAGGCTGTTATTACCCCCAAAACCAAAGCCATTATGCCGGTGCATCTGTATGGATTGCCCGCCAACATGACGGCTATCGAGGCCATTTGCCAGAAGCACGGTCTGATTTTGCTGGAAGATGCCGCTCAAGCGCATGGTGCGGCCATCGGCAAACGTCATGTCGGCACATGGGGAACCGCTTCCTTTAGCTTCTACCCCACCAAGAACATGACCACCACCGAGGGCGGCATGGTACTCACCAACGATGACGAAATCGCTCGTAAGATGCGTATGATCCGTGCGCAAGGTATGAACACCCAGTATTATCACGAAATCGTCGGTTACAACTTCCGTTTGACGGATATGGCCGCCGCGATTGGTTTGGTGCAGCTCGGTCGCTTGCCGGATTGGACAGCCGCTCGTATCGCCAACGGCAACTACTACAACACGCACCTTGAAAGTGTCAAAGTCCCAACCGTCCCAGACGATTACACCCACGTTTATCATCAGTACACCGTGCGCGTCCCCGATGGTGTGGATCGTGATGCGGTTACCAAGAAGCTCAACGATAAAGGCATTGGCGTGCGTGTGTATTATCCGCTACCCATTCACCAGCAGCCTGTGTTCCAGAAGATGGGCGGTTATAGCGATCTGAACCTGCCTGTCACCGAGAAACTCACCAAGCAAGTTTTCAGTCTGCCTGTGTACCCCACCTTGACAGAAGAAGAACGTGCTTACGTGGTGCAGGAGGTCAACGCAGCATGTTAAAAGCAGCCGTTATTGGTGTCGGCAGTATCGGGCAGAATCACGCCCGTGTATATCGCGAAATGGATGGGGCGCAATTGGTTGGTGTGGCGGATGCGAATCCGGGTAACGCTGCCAAAATCGGCAACCGTCTGAATGTGCCTTTTTACAGCGATGTCGAGAAGCTGTTAGAGGAACAAAAGCCGGATCTTGTTTCTATTTCCGTTCCGACCAGCTTGCACTTCAGCGTCGGCATGGACATGATCGGTCGCGGTCTGCATGTGCTGGTGGAGAAACCCATCACCAGCACGCTCGAACAGGCCGAAGAATTGGTCGCAGCCGCCAAGAAAAAAGGCGTGATGCTGGCTGTTGGTCATATCGAACGCTTTAATCCAGCGGTGATGGAATTGCGTCGTCGTCTGCGCGAAGGCATGTTGGGTAAGGTCTATCAAATTCACACCCAACGCTTAAGCCCTTACCCTTCACGTATTCAGGACGCGGGCGTGGTGATTGATTTGGCCTCCCATGATATTGACCTCATGCGCTACCTCACCGGCGAAGAAATTGTGCGCGTGTATGGCGAGACCTTGCAGAGCATCAACTCGGATCGTGAAGATATGTTCAACGGTTTGATGCGCTTCCGCAGTGGCACGGTTGGTGTCCTGAACGTCAATTGGATGACCCCTACCAAAATCCGCCGCTTAACGGTGACGGGCGCACGCGGGATGTTCGATTGCAACCTCATTTCACAGGAATTGTTCTTCTACGAGAACGAAACTGGTCCCAGCCAATGGGATGCTCTGAGCGTGCTGCGCGGCGTGAGCGAAGGTAATGTCTTGGGCATCAAGATGCAGCGTCATGAACCACTGGCCGCCGAGTTAGCCGATTTTGTGGCTGCTGTGCGTGATGGTCGCCAACCCACCGTCACCGGACAAGACGGTTTGGAAACCTTGCGCTTGGCGTTGGATTTCGTCCGTTCCGGTAGTGAAATGACCGTGATTGACGAATTCAAGGTTCCTCAGTAAGTCGTCGCTTACAAACCAGCCTAATTTTTAGGGAGTAGCAACAAACTACTCCCTTACTATTTGCAACTGAAATGATCCCTCGTTTCATCAAGCCGCTTTAACTACAGGCATCATATTTAGGAAATCCTTATGAAAATTATGAACATTGTCGGCGCGCGCCCTGAATTTATCCAAACCGCGCCTGTGACCCGTGCTATTCGCAAACGTCATACCGAAATACTGGTGCATACCGGTCAGCATTATGACGATAATATGTCAGCCGTTTTCTTTCGTGATCTGGGCATATCCGCGCCCGAAATCAATATTGGCATCGGCGGTGGCAGCCACGCCAGTATGACCGGCCAAATGTTGATCAAGCTCGAACAGGCGATGGAAGAACACAAACCGGATTGGGTGCTGGTATTTGGCGATACCAATTCGACGATTGCTGCCGCCCTTGCAGCCGCCAAAATCCATATTCCGGTGGCGCATATCGAAGCCGAACTCCGCAGCTACGACCGCAAAATGCCCGAAGAAATCAACCGTGTGATGACCGATCACCTCAGCACCTTGCTTTTCCCACCGACTCAAGTGGCTGTAGACAACTTGAAAAAAGAAGGCATTACGCAAGGTGTGCATCTGGTCGGTGATGTGCGTGTGGATGTGGTCTTGGATAC
>JACDGI010000029.1:14318-23203 GCA_013821665.1 Anaerolineae bacterium | reverse complement strand
GAGTGCGGCTGTCGTGGTATTTATGGGAACAGCCAACATCTCGCCGGAGGCGGCACAGGCGGGTTATTTCCTTGACCTTTCGCCGCTGACTGCTACGGACACATCACTCAACACCGATGATTTCTTTCCCGATATTTGGCAGTCAGTCCAATGGGACGGCAAAGTGTGGATGATGCCGGTTTCCGCCGATCTGGTGGCGCTGATTTATAACAAGGATCTGTTTGATAAAGCCGGTTTGGCTTATCCTGCCGGACAATGGACGGTCGATGATCTGGATACGGCGGCACGGGCGCTGGCCGAAAAAGATGCCAGCGGCAAAGTCACCAAACCGGGCCTCATGATCATGGGCGGTTATACAGGCCTGTTGATACGGAGTCTGTTGGGTGCTGGCTTCTATGATGCCAGTGTTACACCCAACTCGCCTTCCATGAGCAACCCCGCTTTAGAACCCATTCTGACGACACTCGCTAAATTGGAACAGGATGGCATCGTCAGCACCAGCTTCACGGGTGATCCCTCGACACTACCCATGCAAATCGCTGGCAGCTTCAACATCTTAAGCGTAGGACTCAACGGCACGAAACCGGGCGCGTCGCTTTTGCCCGGTGGTAAAGCCGGTATCGACGCACAAGGCTTCGCCATCAGTGCAGGAACGCTTTATCCCGAACAAGCCTATGCGCTGGCGAAATTCTTGAGCTTTAGCCCTGCCGCGGCCAACAGCTTCCTGAGCGCGACACCCGCCCGACAAAGTTTGGTCGGCATCAAAGCCCCAACACCCGCCGGTGACAGTGGCGCTGTCGCAATTGTTCGGCCTAATACACCGGAAATTCAAGCGCTGGTGACAGAAGCCTTAGCAAACGCGCTGCCGACATCCGAACAGCGTTATGAGGATTACGTGACCACCGCTTTAGACAAGATGGTCAGCGATAACATCGACGCGCAAACCGCGCTGCAAAATGTTGAAACCACGGCTGTCTCCAACCAGCAAGCGGCGGCTGATAAAAAGACCAACCTCGTCGTCAATGTCGCTACACCTGTTCCCGAAACGGTGTTGGCACAGGGTAAAGTCAGCCTCAAATTCGGGATGCTGTCGTTTGCGACACCGCTGCCCAACAAAGCGCAATGGGATCAAGTGATTCAAGACTTTGTGGCGAGTGATCCACAGGTGGGGGAAGTCAAGCTGGATACTGGCCTCAACCAACCGGAACAATCCGCCAAGAAATTCGACTGCTTCTATCTACCGTTGAATTACGTGCCGCAAATTGATCCGACAACCATCTTGAACCTCGATCCGTTCATGGATGCAGACGCGTCATTTGACCGCAACGATGTCATCAACGGCGTACTGGCGCAGGTGCAGCGCGATAATAAGACGTGGGCGCTGCCAATTGTCATCCAACCGGACGGGATGAAATACGACGCGGATGCTTTCCAGAAAGCGGGCATCCCTGAACCAACAAATGGATGGACGATCAACAGCTTTACGGATGCGCTCAAAGCATTAAAGTCCGTTACACCGGATAAACCACCGTTCGAGCCGCAGGGTGTCGGTGGAACCTATCTGCTGTTGTTGACGGCGGCTTTTGGTGGCCTACCGATTGATTATCGTACCAACCCGCCAACCTTTAACTTCAGTGATCCCAACGCCATAACTGCACTGCAACAGGTGTTGGATCTGGCCAAAGATGGCTACCTCAAATACGGCGAACTGGCGGGTAATGGTTTGGCCTCTTTTAGTATCAGTGGTGGAGAAGACACTGCCCCCATTTACACGGCATCGCTGAATGGTTTCCAATTTGGTGCAGTTGGGGCTACCAAACCAGCCACAGGCGGAAATCCTTATAAGCTGACGACCTATCCGACCGGCAGCACCTACAACGGCGCGACGTACTCGATTGGTACGGCTTACGTGAGCGCGACCTCCCAAAATCCAGAAGGCTGCTATCGCTGGCTGAGTACGTTGTCACGCCATCCTGAATTGTTCACGGGGATGCCCGCGCGACTGTCGCTGCTGGATAATGCGGCTGTGGTCGCCTCGCAAAAACCAGATGAAACGGCTTTCTATAAGCAGTTTGCCGCGCTGTTGCAAGACCCGAACACGATTGCCTTCCCATCGCTTTTGTCCTCCGCCTCACCTTCGAGCTTTTTGATCGAGCGCTGGATTGATAAAGCCTTTGACAATTACGTGCTGCATGATGGCGACCTTGCCACTGATCTGGCAACCGCCGAAACCTACGTGAAGGCATTCACCGAATGTAACGCCAACCTGTCGCCGGAAGATCAAAAGAATCAGTTGAAACTTATCAACTGCGCGACTATTGCCGACCCCAGCCTCAAATCACTGTTTGGCGCGTTCGTCGGCGCGGCAGGTTCGTAGTCTCCACGGTTATTTGGGGCGGACAGCGATTTATCCGCCCTTTAAATGATTCAAGCGCGTGGCACAAGTTTGATCGTTGCGGATTGAGCCTTTGGACTCAGTGTGCTGCCGATGATGTTAGCAGCATAGCGGCGGTACTTGATGCGATAGGCAGCATCAATCTGATCGGTGATGTTGGGATCGGTGTCCACGTCCACGAAGGTGACATCTTTGTCGATGCCACCCGCTTGGATGTGACCCTCGTGGCGCACCTGAGTACCACGAAACCAAGCCGATTCACGCCCGTTAACGGATCGAACATAGAGGTCGTTCTCCACCCGGACGACCCAAATGGTTGTTGATTTTCGCAGTGTGCCATCGTCGCGCCGTGAGGCAATTTCCAGTTCTTCGGCTGTTCCTATTTTTGTGAGTTCATCACTCGTCCATGTTGTCATGGGCGTTTCTCCTTGTTTATAGACCCGTCATACGTTCCTGTTCTTCAGTATAGCGATTCCCTTGCACGGTGATCTGCGAAATGGCATTTTCGATTTCACGGAGGTCATCGGGTGTAAGCTCAACATCAACCGATCCGATGTTCTCCTCCAAACGTTCCAGCTTGCGACTGCCGGGGATAGGGACAATCCAAGGTTTCTGGGCCAGCAACCACGCCAGCGCGATCTGAGCGGGTGTCGCCTTCTTCTGCGCTGCGATAGAGTCGAGCAAATCAATCACAACCTTATTTGCTTTCCGCGCCTCTGGTGTAAATTGAGGGCTTTTGCTGCGAATATCATTACTCGCAAAGGTCATATTTTCATCGACCTTTCCCGTGAGGAAGCCTCTGCCCAGCGGACTGTAGGGAACCAAGCCAATGCCAAGTTCCTCAAGGGTCGGGATGATTTCCGCTTCCGGTTTCCTCCACCACAGCGAGTATTCGCTCTGGAGGGCAGTGACGGGCTGGACGGCGTGCGCGCGGCGGATGGTCTGTGCGCCAGCTTCCGACAGGCCGAAATGCTTGACCTTACCGGCCTGAATCAAATCCTTGACCGCACCAGCCACATCTTCAATGGGGACATTTGGGTCAACACGGTGCTGGTATAAGAGGTCGATGGCCTCAACCTTAAGCCGTTTGAGCGAACCTTCTACAGCCCGCTTGATATGCTCCGGTTGGCTGTTCAAGCCACCATGATTTACACCGGTTTCGGGATCAATATCAAAGGCGAACTTGGTCGCGATCACGACTTTTCCGCGAAAGGGTTCTAGCGCTTCGCCCACCAATTCTTCGTTGGTGAATGGGCCATAGACTTCAGCCGTATCGAAGAAGGTGATGCCACGCTCAACCGCCGCGTGAAGAAAGGCGATCATCTCCTGCTTGTCACCAATCGGGGCATCACCATAGGTCATTCTCATGCAACCAAGACCGAGTGCCGAGACTTCCAAGCCACTGTTTCCGAGTTTGCGTTTCTGCATTTTCCGAACTCCTATTTTTAATCACTAGAACTTATCACTCTCATGGGCGAGGGAAGAGGACAGATCACGGTAGGCATCAGCTTGGGCGAGCAAAAGTTGAGCCTTCTTTTCCAATCCTTCGACGGCATCGGCACCGGCGACCCAACGTAGTGGAGGTTCGTCCAAGTTCGTGAGCTGGATCAGCGCCTTGGCGAGCTTGGCGGGATCGCCTCCTTGTAAGCCATTCATGCCGTTCCACGCAGTGATAGTCTGCTTCGTTTTCTCGGCGTAGTCATCAATTGTGGGCTGGGCATAGGTTGTGGACTCTGGTGTAAGTAACTCGGTGCGGAAGAAGCCCGGCTCGACGAGCATCGTGCGGATGCCGAAGGGCGCGACTTCAGGGGTCAGCGACTCAATCCAGCCCTCGATGCCGAACTTTGACGCGGCATAAGCCGAGATGAACTCGCCTCCGTTGAAGCCAGCAGTCGATGAGATTTGCACGACGAGCCCCGAACGTTGGGCACGCATGATAGGCAGCACGGCGCGGGTGACGTTCATCGAGCCGAATAAGTTGGTCTCGACCTGTGCCCGGAAGTCTTCCGGGGTAATCTCCTCGAAGAACCCGGCGTAGAAGTTGGCGGCGTTATTGACCAGCACATCAATTCGACCAAAGCGCTCAACAGCGGCTTGCACCGCAGCTTCAGAATCGGCAGGGCTGGTGACATCCAATTTGACGACCAGTAGATCATCCGATGCGCCGATGGCTTTCGCTACAGTGTCGGTGTTACGACCTGTGGCGACCACTCTATTCCCGGCGGCAAGGGCGGCTCTGGCGATATTTACGCCCATACCGCGACCTGCTCCAGTGATAAACCAAACTTTGCTCATGCTTATTTCCTTTCGTTCGATCTTTAATCAGCCCTGATATTGTTCGTCGCTGACCTTTTCCATCCAGTCGGCAGCTTTGCCATCGAGATATTCTTGAATGGCGATGTGCGTCATGGCGGTGGTTGGCGCAGCACCGTGCCAATGTTTCTCACCCGGTGGAATCCAGCACACATCACCAGATCGAATTTCTTCAATTGGGCCACCCCAGCGTTGTATCCGCCCGCAGCCCGCCGTCACGATCAAGGTTTGTCCAAGCGGGTGACTGTGCCATGCAGTTCGAGCGCCGGGTTCGAACGTGACACTGGCACCGCCCGCGCGTGCCGGATCGTGTGACTCAAACAGTGGATCAATACGTACCATGCCAGTAAACCACTCGGCAGACCCTTTGCCAGAGGGTTGTGAGCCACTTCTTTGGATGTCCATTTTCTTGATTTCCTCTTTGAATCGTTTTCGATCACTGAGGATACCTAACGATTCCATATTTTGCGGTATTCGGTGAAGTGATTTGACCTTCGCTCGGAACTCGCTGCCATAATCGTCTTAGTGGTTCGTACTTGAAGAAAAGTCCAGCACACTGCGGTAAGAGGTGCAGGCCGTTTTCTATGTATGTCGTCATTATAGAGACTAGCGATACGTGGGCGGTAGAATGATCGTGGAGAATGATTGTATAATTCTGCAAAGTTTGAATTTGGGAAGGAGATTGCGATGATGGAGGCTACAGAATACGAAACGCAGCGTATGCAAGCCTATCGCGCGGAATTGGTACAGCGCATCGCAGGGACGATCACTGAAGATGGCAGTATTGAACCGTTAGCGGGACTCCATATTTACCGTGCGACTGTTCCCTTGCAACCCACGCATGGTGTCCTTCAGCCCTCGTTTTGTGTGGTGGCGCAGGGCAGCAAAGAAGTTTTGCTTGGCGACAGCATCTACCGCTATGATCCGTTTCATTATCTGCTAGCGACCATCGAACTGCCGACGGTGGGACGGGTTATGGAAGCCTCGAAGGAACGCCCTTACTTCAGTATGCGACTCGAACTTGATCCGGCAATCGTCAGTTCGGTGATGATCGAGGTAGGCATGTCACCAAGCCCACGAAGTACCGACGTGCGAGCCGTTGATGTCGATACATTGGATGCCAAATTGTTGGATGCGGTTTTGCGGCTCGTGCGATTGCTCGACGCGCCCGCCGAAGTGCCAATCCTCATGCCGCTCATCACGCGAGAGATCGTCTATCGCCTGCTGATGGGCGATCAAGGTAGCCGCCTGCGACATCTAACAATGCTGGGCGGTTACACGCCGGATATTGCTAGAGCGATTGAACGACTGCGCCACGATTTCAACCAGCCCCTTCGCATTGAGCAGCTTGCGAGCGAGTTAGGTATGAGCGTTTCGGGTTTCCATCATCACTTCAAAGCGGTCACCGCCATGAGTCCGCTGCAATTCCAGAAGCGGTTGCGGCTTCAGGAGGCACGTCGTCTGATGCTCGGTGAAGATCTCGACGCGGCAAGTGCTGCCTATCGTGTCGGCTACCAAGATGCCTCCCACTTCAATCGGGAATATAAAAGTGTCTTCGGCGTTCCACCGATGCGCGACGTGCAACGGTTGCGGGAAGCGGCCAGCGTCTTCCCCGGCTGATGAGCCAGAAAGCACATTTCGCTTTTTTATAGGCTCCGATTATCCTACGCTATTTCGCCGCTGATTGACGCGTGTGATCTCAGGGGGCTACGCTGATGCAAACACGGGGGTGAATGATGCGTATATATTTGCGTCGATGGCTGCTGATTTTGCTGGTTGGCTTAATCGGAGCAAGTGGTTTTCCGGCGGCGGCACAAGAAAATCAAATGATGCCGATTTACACAAATACTAGCCCTCGACACTTTGCATGGTCAGTCGATAGTAGTCGCTTTGTCTTTTTAGGTTCGTCCGTTGAACGCAGTGCGGTCAAACTTGCGGAGCCAGACTGGTTCCAATATGACACCTCAACCCATGATTTATCTTCTTTTTCCGTCTGGCCTTTGCAACCGACATTGACTGCCTCCGATACACAACTCATCGGGCCACTCACTGATAACCAACCGTTTATTTTTGTATCACCCAATGGACGATTTCTGGTTTATACAACACAAGAAACACAAAAGTTAGCAATTGCAGACCTACAATTAGCAAAAACTTACACGCTCGCTGATTTGACCATTCCTAACCCAACGTTCGGCCCCGACAGCTTTCGGGTGCTTTGGAGCGCTGATAGCAACGCATTCACCGTGATGTACGAACCGGCCTACGGGGAGGATTTTGGAACCATTTATGTTCATGGGTTCGCGTCTAACCCTACGGACGTAGAAGATATTTACATTGGCGCATTCGCGATCAATGGTCATGGCGTTCGTGGATTGAACATCCAAGATATTTCTACCGATGGTCGGCTCATTTTATTGAGTGGAATTGAAATTATCCCGGACAGCGATGGAACGCCTATGACAAACCTAATCCTCTGGAAGCCTGATGATCCTGAAGCGGCTCAGGTAGTGAGCGTCTTAAGTGGTGATGTCAAAGGTGCTAGCTTTGCTACGAATGATGAGAATACGTTGATTTTCGCCAATGAACGAGGATTACAAACCTATGATCGGATGACCGGTGTCATTCGATCACTCAAGCCGACCATTAACACAGATGGATTACGACAAGCGTTATTTTCACCGGATGGCAAAAATATTGCATTGATTATTGATCATCCAACAGAAGGAAATTCAAGTATCTCTATTTATCCGACTAGCACTGTCACAGGCTGAAATTTACTCACGACGCCAACGGCAGCACCACCGTAATGGTTGTGCCTTTATTCAGGCCGTCGCTGTTGGCCCAGACGCGCCCACCCTCGGCTTCGACCAGCGCCTTGGTGATGCTCAAGCCCACACCTAAGCCACCGTGTTTGCGCGTCATATGGTCTTCAATCTGATAAAACTTCTCGAAGATGCGCTCAAGCTGCTCGGCCTCAACCCCAATGCCATCGTCACTGATCGTCACCCACACCTCACTTGACTCATGCAGTTCAGCCTTTACGCTGATGTGTCCCCCCTGTGGGGTAAAACGAATAGCATTATTGAGGATGTTGGTGAAGCCCATTGTTGTGAGGATCGCGTCCACCTGAACTTTCAAATCCGTCGGTATGTTCAGGTTTAAGTTGTGACCATTGGCCTCCAACAAACTTTGAACATCCTGCGCCGCTTCGCCCACGATTGACGTTAGCGAAACGGGTTCGATGTGCATGTCGGACGGGTTTTCTTGCAAATAACGCAGGTTCATCAAGTCTTCGATGATATGCCGCAGTTGTAAACCGCTTTCAATCACTTTGTCGGCATGTTGGCTCAGTTTGCCCTGTGCCTCATCTTTAAGGAAGCTGGCGTATCCCAAAATAACGGCCAAAGGCGTTCGCAGCTCATGTGACGCGATGGCGATAAAATCACTCTTCAGCTTATCCAGTTCGCTCAGTTCTTGATTGGCCTTTTGCAGCGCCGTGACCATCTGCACGCGGTCAATGGCTACTGAAGCTTGTGATACGAGCACCATTAGATGGTCGTGGTCATCTTCTGTCCACGGCAAACTGCGCTTATTGACCACTTCCAACACACCGATGATCTTATCTTCCTGGCGCATGGGCGCAATCAACAGCGAACGGGTCGCGAATTGTTTCTCCTCGTCAAACTTGGTGTAGTGACGCGGATCGTTGACCGTATCATCCACTTGAATGACGCGGCCTTCGGTTAAGCAGGTTCCCGCCAAACTGCCTTGCAGCGGAACGGTCTTGCCAATCAGTTCCAATCCGGTTTGCAAGGTGGTGGTGGCGGCAAAGCGCAGGTTATGCTGCTGTTCGTCCCACAACAGCACCGAAGCGGCCTCACAATCCGTAATGGCTGCGGCTGCGTCCATCAAATAGGTCAACAACGAATCCAGTTCGTAGGTCGTGTTTAGCAGAATACTGACATCTGCCAAGCGGTTCATCACATTGACCTTACGTTCAAGATAATGGTTGCGTTCTTGCAAATCGGATTCTGTCATCGTGTTGTCCTGTGGGTATGTCTCTCAACAGTGTAGCATCAGTTTGGGTTATCAGCACGAAAGACCGTTTCCCTCTTTTCTTAAAAGAATCTTTCTCTCTTATTTGTTTAATTAAAGATAGTAGTCTTAGTAGAGC
>JACDGI010000029.1:0-14308 GCA_013821665.1 Anaerolineae bacterium | reverse complement strand
GCTGTCGAAACTGTTCATAACTTTTTGTTACACCGTTAACAGTGGGATTTATATCGCAAGTCAATGGTGAATCGGCTCACTATAACGCAAACTTATCCCCAACCAATTGTTAAATCGGGATAATGTGGGTTTAAAGTTATCAACAGGGGCTGTTGATAACTGGCAAGAGTTATGAACAGTTTCGACAGGCTGTTCAAACTGTTCATAACTTCTGCGATATATCATTTTTGACCTTGCGATACTTGGGAAATGTTTTGAACAGATGACTCAGGCTTTTCAACAGGTTATGGACAATTTGGGTAATGTTTTAGACAGGTTATGAACAGGGACTTTATGGACTCTTGTTCTGTTTGGATAAATAAGGGTTATCGGCAGGTTTGTTCGGTTGGGATATTGTGATCTAGCGCCCATATATCCCACACGACTTGGGAAATAAAGTGTTAAGAACATGAATTCGCTTTTAAGAGTTGTGATAAAACTTGGGATAAGAAACCCTTTACCTTTTCAAGTTTAGTCTTTAGCCACCTGTAAGGTCGCGCTGGCTACCATACGATCAATTAGCAATACAAACGTCGTCCCCAAAGTTCGGATGTTCTAAAAATAGAGGTTTTTATGCAACCCGCAGTCAGCATCATCGTCCTCAATTACAATGGTCGCCAAGATACGATGGCTTGCTTGCGCTCACTGGAGCATCTCACTTACAGCCGCGCTTCCACTATATTGGTGGATAATGCCTCGTCTGATGGGACTGCCGAAGCCGTGCAGTTGGCTTATCCCAACGTCATGGTTATGGAAACGGGCGCAAACCTCGGCTTCACCGGTGGGAACAATGTGGCTATCAAGTACGCGCTTGACCACGGTGCGGATTATGTTCTCCTCCTTAATAACGACACCATCGTTGCGCCGGACTTCCTGAATGTTATGGTCGAAGTCATGGAGCAAGATCCGACGATTGGCGTGACTGGCCCGATGATTTATTACCACAACAATCCTGAAACGATCTGGACGGCGGGGGGCACCATCGACTGGAAGCATGGCACGACCGGCATGATCGGCTTGAATCAGATGGATGTGTCGCAGTTCGGCCTTAGCCCGACCACCGTCGATTTCGTCAGCGGCTGCGCACTGCTGGCACGGCGAACTGTGTGGGAGAAAATCGGTTTGTTGGATGACAAGTTCTTCATGTACTATGAGGAAACCGAGTGGTGTGTGCGTGCGACCCGCGCGGGCTTTAAAATCGCGCTGGTGCCGATGGCGATGATCTGGCACAAAATTTCCGAAGAAGAACGTGCTGCCTCACCCCGCACTTACTACTATATGGTACGCAACCGTCTGCTGTTTTTGCACAATACCGGCGCGGGTTACCAAACATGGGCTTACACGGTCTTTGAGTACATTCGCACCTACATGAATTGGACGCTGCTCGAAAAACGGCATGACCGGCGGCATTTACGCAAGCCGATGTTACAAGCGTTCCGTGATTATTCGCGTGGACAATTTGGTCAATCGACAACCTGATCTGATGATTGCGCTCTGGCAAAAACGGTTGAAGCCAAATTGTTTGTCCACTGGTTGGAGTTTATATGAGACCTAAAGTCGGTATTATTCTGCTGAATTACAATAACGAACACTTCACCATTGATTGTTTGAAATCACTGGAGCAGGTTACTTATCCCAACATCGAAACGATTGTGGTGGATAACGGTTCCAAAGCCGAGTCGCTGAATGCTGTACGGGCGGCGGCTTCTGATAAAGTCATTATTCTGGAAAGCCAAAAAAACTTGGGTTTTACTGGTGGCAATAACTTTGGCCTCAAGTATGCGCTGGAACACGCCTCTGATTACATTATCCTGCTGAATAACGACACCATTGTTGCGCCGGATATGTTCGATATTCTGATCGACACCATGGAAGCTGATCCCTCGATTGGTGTGGCCGGACCCAAGATTTATTATTATGACTCGCCCAAACTGATTTGGTCGGTCGGCGGCAATATCAACTGGAACAACTGCAACACCAGTATGTTAGGGCTGAATGAAGAAGATAAAGGCCAATATGGTGAGGAGCCTCATCAAACAGACTTTGTAACGGGTTGTGCCTTACTCGCTCGTCGTGAAGTTTGGGAAAAGGTCGGCGGTTTGGATGAAAACTTCTTCATCTATTATGAAGAGACCGAGTGGTGCGTGCGGGCGACCCGCGCTGGCTACAAAATCGTTTATGTTCCAAAAGCCCAAATGTGGCATAAGATTGGGTTGGATGCGCGTGCCACCACACCGCGCGTATATTACTATATGACGCGCAATCGGTTGCTGTTTGCACGCAAGACTCATGCTGGGTTAAGAAGCTGGTTGGGTATCACATCCGAATTTTCACGCACATTGCTGAGTTGGTCGTTACGTCCCAAGTGGAAAGACCGGCGGCCCTTACGCGCTATCATGCTGCGGGCGATTAAAGACTTTTCAACAGGCAAATATGGACAGCAGGTTGTTGGCTAGGTTATGCACATTCTTTTCATTTCGTGGTGGTGGCCTTATCCCGCCAACAACGGCTCAAAGATTCGTATCTATAACCTGCTGCGGCAGCTTAGCCAGCAGTATCAGATAACATTATTGTCATTCGCCGAACCGGACGAAGCCACACCGGATCAATTGGCGCATATGCTCAGCTTTTGTAATCGGGTCGAAGTGGTTCCGAAACCGACCTATAAGTCCAGCACACTAAAAGCAACGCTTGGTTATTTGTCACGGTGGCCGCGTTCGCTGGTGGATGTCTACAGCGAAGACATGGCGAGTTTGGTCAAGCAAGTTTGTGCGGATGGTGATATTCAGGTCGTTATCGCTTCCCAATTGCAGACCATGCGTTATCTCGAATTGGTGTCCCATATTGCGGGTATCTTGGAAGAAATTGAAATCACCCAATTTCTGAATCAGGTACAGGAAGCCACCGGACAAGCACGCCGCCTCCGCGCCCAGATGACACTCAGCAAATCTGAGAATAGTTTGCGCCAGTTATTACAGCGTGGCATCGCCTTTACGGTGGTTTCGGAAGCCGAAAAGCAAAATATGCTGCGCTTTGCCCCACCTCGATCCGACATTCGGGTCGTCCCCAACGGTGTGGATACAATTACGAACAAACCAGACGCGAGTATCGTATCCGAACCCTACCGCATCATTTATACCGGAGCCGTCTCCTATCAACCCAATTATGAAGCGGTACGCTACTTCATACAGGAAATCCTGCCGCTCGTTCGTGCGAAAACACCACAGGCAACCTTTTTTGTGACCGGTGGCACAGGAACGATTGACGTGAGCGATTTAGCCACTCAAGCTGGTGTGACCTTCACCGGCTATTTGCCCAGTGTGGCGGATGCGGTGCGGGAGAGTACGGTTATGGTTGTACCCTTGCAAGCCGGTGGTGGGACGCGCTTAAAAATCCTCGAAGCGATGGCACTCGGCACACCGATTATATCCACCAGCAAAGGCGCGGAAGGCATTGATGTTCACCCTGAACGGGATATTTTGATTGCCGATTCGCCGCAGCAAATGGCCGATGCCATCCAACGCTTATTTAGCGACGCTGCTTTACGCACCCGATTAGCACACGCTGGACGCACATTAGTCGAGCAAACCTATGACTGGGGCATTATCGCCCAACAGTTAAATACCCTCATTCACGATATAAGTCCGTCTGATATTCTCGTAAAGGAGAACCTATAAATATGAAGTGTTTAGTGACCGGTGCTGCTGGCTTTTTAGCCTCGCATCTTTGCCAAACTCTAGTCGATAATGGTCATTCGGTAGTTGGTATGGATGACCTCAGCGGCGGTTTTACCGAAAATGTGCCGGAGAAGGTCAAGTTCGTTAAAGGCTCGATCCTTGACAACGATTTGCTGACCGAACTCTTTGACCAAGAAAACTTTGATTATGTTTACCATCTGGCGGCTTATGCTGCCGAAGGACTGAGCCACTTCATCAAGCGCTACAACTACATGAACAATGTGGTCGGCAGCGTGAACCTGATCAATCAGTCCATTAACCACAACATCAAGTGTTTCGTCTTCACCTCATCCATCGCGGTGTATGGTGAAGGCCGCTCGCCCATGACCGAAGATATGATCCCCATGCCCACCGACAGCTATGGCATCGCCAAGTTTACGGTGGAGCAGGAATTGAAGGCCACCAAGCACATGTTTGGTATGGATTACATCATTTTCCGTCCACACAATATTTATGGCGAACGTCAAAATCTGGGTGACCCGTACCGCAATGTAGTCGGTATCTTCATGAATTTGGCGATGCAGGGCAAAGCGCTTACCATTTTTGGTGATGGTACCCAGCAGCGGGCTTTCTCCTATGTGGGTGATATTGTGGGTGCGATGGCTGCTTCGCCCGAAATCCCGGGTGCGCTGAACCAAATTTTCAATATTGGTGCCGATAAACCCTACACGGTCAACGAACTGGCGACGCTGTGCTGCGAAGTGATGGGTGTGCCAACGACCAATGTGGTTCATTTGCCGGCGCGTGAAGAAGTGCATGTGGCTTATTCTGACCACAGCATGGCCCAAGAAATCTTGCGTCTGGAGCCGAAGGTCGGTTTGAAAGATGGCTTGCAGCGTGTCGCCAATTGGGCCAAGGCACATGGCCCGATGCAGGGAACACCCTTTAGTGGCATCGAAGTCATGAAGAATATGCCGCCGAGCTGGCGCAAACTGATGGACGCACAGGCCGAAAAAGCCTAAGTCACGAGTTTACAAACGAAATGTCGGGACGGTATGGGCGAAACCTGCCGTCCACAAAACAATAATGTCTCACGTTATGTATGCTTGAAGTAAGGATTTGAACTTGAACGCAGCGCCTTCTCGATCCACCATCAGCCGACGTGATTGGCTTTATCTCAGCATCTTTATTATCGTGCTGCTGGCAATTACGGCTGTTCCGTATTTCTACGCACAGCGCTTAGCTGGCGCGGATAAGCACTTCATGGGCATCGTCTTTAACATCCCCGACCATTTCCAATATTTTTCGTGGATGCGCGAGTCGCAGACCAAGTTTCTCGTCCCTAACCAACTCACGCCGGAATATAGTACACCGCTGCTGTTCAATCTGCTGTGGTGGACGCTCGGACGCATCGACAGCGTCACGCATCTGGGTTATGCCACACTCTATCAGCTCACGCGTCTAGTCGCCGGAGCCTTCGCTGCTTTCTCGGTGTTCTGGTTCTGCGGTTTGATTTTCACCAACCGCGCCAAACGTTGGACAGCTTTCTTACTGGCGATGTTGGCTTCCGGTCTCGGCTGGATTATGATTGTCGCCAAGGTGTTGACCCACGCGGCGGACGCACCATTCCCCTTCACCATTTACACCTCCGAGCCGAACAGCTTCTTCACGGTGATGTCCTTCCCGCACTTCACCATCGCCACGGCTTTGATCACGCTGGTCTTCGGTATGGTACTGCTGGCTCAACGCACCCAAAAACTGCGTTATGCGTGGTACGGCGCGATCATCTGCCTGATCCTGACGCTGCAACACTCCTACGACTTTTTCACCATCTGCGGTGTGATCGCCATGTACGCGCTGTTTCTGTGGATACGCGACCGCAAATTCCCGCTGCACATGCTCAAGGTCGGCATCATCATCGTGATTGTCGCCGTGTGGCCCGCGCTGCAAGCCTTCTACATCACCACAGCGGATGCGGTCTGGAAGGGCGTTCTGTCGCAGTTTGATAACGCTGGCGCATGGACACCTTCCCCGTTATTACTGCCGATTTTGATGGGTGTCGCGTGGTTGCTGGCGATTTGGTCGATCAAAATTCGGATGCCGTGGAAAGACCGCGACGACACACACCTCTTCCTGCTGGCGTGGTTTGTCTCACATTTGATCTTGATCTATCTGCCACTCAACTTCCAAATTCATTTGCTCAGTGGTTGGCAGGTGGTGATTGGTGTGCTGGCGACGATTGGCCTGTATACGCGTGTGCTGCCGCTGCTGCAACGCTGGTTCAAGAACACGCCGCCCGCCCGTTTGGCTGTGATCGCTACCGTTATCCTGCTGCTGCTGGTCATCCCAACCAACCTGTATCTCCTCGGTCAGCGCTTCCTTGATATTCGCCGCGCGGCTGATCAAGCTGAAATCGCGGACAATCCCACCAGCCCCAGCGCCTCCGATAACCGCCTGTTCATCGGCAACGACGAATACAACGCACTCAAGTATCTGGAAACGCAGGTCAAGGGCGATGATGTGGTTTTCGCCAATCTGGGCCTCGGCCAATTCGTGCCCGCCATCACCGGTGCGCGTACTTTTGTTGGGCATTGGGCGCAGACGCTCAAGTTCAAAGATAAGTTCGCGATGGTGCAGACCTTCTATAATGAAGCGACATCGGATGCCGACCGTCAAACCATCCTTGATACCTATAAAGTGACCTACCTCATCTACAGCCCTGAGGAAGCCACACTCGGCAAGTTCGATCCCTCGACTGCCGGTTATTTGCAGCAGGTTTATGAAGACGGGAATACGAAAGTCTATAAGGTCGCTGCCCAAGCCGCCTCAAGCTAAGCTCATCCTTCATTTGTCCGTAAAGGACGCATATGTGTGCGTCCTTTTGATTTGTCATGACATAAAGGTGAGCTTCATCGGTTGATGTACTGGTGACAAACGCGATAATGAAAAGTGTGAAAACATTATCGATTGCCAATGACCAAAGCGCCGTTGATTCGCCTCATGACGTGGCCGCAAGATCGCCACTTCAATTCTTTCTGCTCGTTTTCGTGCTGACCATTCCCTTCTGGTTGCTTGGCTCTTTGACCAACATTCAACTGATGCCGGGACTGCCAGTGTCGGCCTTCGCGGTCGTTTGTCCGGTGATTGCCGCCCTAATTCTCGTCTATCGCCAGAACAAGATGAGTGGTGTAAAGGCACTGCTCAAACGAGCTTTCGATTTCAATAGCAACCAAAAGGGCTGGTATCTCATCGCACTGCTGTTGATGCCCTTGGTGATGGTTGCCTCATGGCTGGTGCAGCGCCTAACCGGAACGCTAATTCCTGCGCCGCAGATCACAATCATGTCCGTCTTAAGCCTGTGCCTTGTGTTCTTTATTGGCTCTATAGGCGAGGAATTGGGCTGGTCGGGCTACGTCACAGACCCGCTGCAAAATCGGTGGGGAGCGTTACGCGCCAGCCTCATCTTAGGCATGGTGTGGGCAGTTTGGCATTATATTCCGCTGGCGCAGGCGAACCGTTCCGTCGAGTGGATTTTTTGGTGGTCAGTGGGAACTGTATCCGCGCGGATCATTATGGTTTGGCTGTATAACAACACCGGCAAGAGCGTTTTCGCCACCGTGCTTTTCCACATGATGATTAACCTTACATGGCAGCTTTATCCGGTTAATGGCTCGTACTTCGATCCGCGCATCTCCGGTATTATCTCGGCTCTGGTCGTGGTTGTCATCGTCGTGCTTTGGGAGCCGCTAAACTTCACGCGTTTCCGAAAAGCGAAATTTAGAATCACGCCTCCAGTCAATTCCCTATAACGCGATCATCCTTTTTATTTGATGGATACACTGCTCGTTTGTGTCGGTTTATGGAATACTATTAGGGCATACCACCATTCATTAGCGTAGCCACCATGTAAAATGCGAGAGTGACTGTAACAATCACAGCAACAATCAGCAGCGAATACATAAATATCCTGAAAACTTTCGCTCTACTCATTGTTTATGCTTCCCGGCAGGTGGTGTGGAAAACCACCGCTTAACACTCGGGTTCATTTCACCGCACGAATCCATAAAAGAATTGTAGAAGTCCATCTCGACTTGAGTGTTATCCGCGAAGGTTACACTTACGATAACCCAATCCCCGCCTGTTGGGCCATTGTCAGGCAATAAGACTGCTTCCAGCCGATATTGATTCCGGTTTCGCGCCAGTGCGGTCTTCAAAAACCGCCAACACTGCCCATCAACGCTTTTAACATCTCCGGGCAGCGTGGTTGGAGGCGTAACATTTTGGGAGTCTGCTGCGGCATCAACGAGCGACTTGGTGAGGCTGAGCGGATATTCAACTGGATTGTAGTGTGAATTTGATGCCAGCCATACAATGACAACAAAGGGTGTGGCTGCCAAAGCAAGTAATCCGACGATTATGCTCACGATAAGCCATTTGCTGGAAGTCCGCTTGATGTCGATAATCGTCGGATTTTGTGCCGTCATATCAATCCTGTGTCATCAATTGTTACCGCAGTGCATCCTCAATCATACTCGGAATAATCCCCGGATTCGCGCCGACCTGCCGCTTGAAAGCTGCGCCGTTTTTGAACACCATCAAGGTTGGGATCGAGAGGATTTGGAACTGCTGGGCGATGCGTGGATTATCGTCCACGTTCACTTTGACGATCTTAGCGCGTCCGGCGTATTTGGTCGCCATCTGCTCGACCACTGGCGCAATCGACCGACAAGGGCCGCACCACGGTGCCCAGAAATCCACCAGCACCGGCACATTACTCTTGATGACTTCACGCTCAAACGTCGCATCCGTCACCACCAATGGCGTTGTGCTGCCATTCGCTGAAGCTGTTGATGCTTTTGGAACGGGCGCGGCTTGCTTGGGCGCAGGGCCTTTACCCAATAGATAGTCGATATGCGTTTGAATGTCTCCAGCGCTGATGTTGTTGGCTTGCGATTTGACGGTACGATTATTGCCATCTTTGCTGAGTGTCACCAGCGCCGGTATCGCCAAATTGCCATATTGCTGCCGCGCTTGTGGGCTGCTCGACGCATCCACGCGCACAATCAGCGCTTGTCCGGCATACTGCTTGGCCGCTTTGTTAATGGCTTCATCCAATGAGCGGTCACTGCGGTGGCTGTCATACAGATATAAGGCAACCGGTAAATTTTGTCCCAAAACTTTAGAGAGATTGTTATCATCGGTGTTGATGGGCGTATTGAAAATGGGCATTTTCACACCTCTTTATTGTGAATTGAATATAGTTATTAGACCGTTTAAGGCCGCCAAAACTTTCTCTTGAACATCCTCGTTATCCCAAACCTGTCTATAATATCCCTTATTGGGACATTGAGTTACCAGTGACGAACGCCTTTGGAGAAAATTTTTATGGTTAATAATACGCGTGTGGTGATTATCGGTGCGGGGCCAGCCGGAATAGCGCTTGGGGCGTGCCTCAAACAGCAGGGGATCGATTTTGTCATCCTTGAACGGAGCGACCAGATTGGTAACAGTTGGCGCAACCATTATCATCGGCTGCATCTGCATACCGCCAAAGGTTTTTCTGGACTGCCGTTCATGCCTTTTCCAGCGGATTATCCGCGCTTTCCCACGCGCCAGCAGGTGATTGATTACCTTGAGGCCTATGCTAAACACTTTCAACTCGTACCCCAATTCAATCAGAAAGTGACCTCCGTTACCCCGCAAAACGGACGCTGGCAAACTCAAACTGCCGATGCCACGTATACCTCGGATTTTGTGGTCGTGGCGACCGGACTGAATCAAGTGCCGAAGTCGCCGGCGCTGCCGGATCAAGAGCAATTTAAAGGTCAAATTCTGCACAGTGCGGGTTACACGACAGGCGAGTTGTACCGCAATCAGAATGTGCTGATCGTGGGCTTTGGCAACTCCGGTGCCGAGATTGCGCTGGATGCTTATGAGCAAGGCGCAAACGTGGGTATCTCGGTGCGGGGTCCCGTTAACGTGGTGTTCCTAGAGCGCTTCGGTATTCCGGTGCAACTGCTGACTATCCTGATGAGTCCGCTGCCACCGCGGGTGGTTGATATGCTGACTGCGCCTGTGCTGATGTTGACCATCGGCGACCTAACACGCTACGGTTTGCAAAAACCGTCCTATGGCGCGGCTGAGCAAATCCAGAAGGATGCGAAAATCCCTGTGATTGACCCCGGTGTCATCAGCAAGATCAAACAGCGGAAGATCAAGGTTTATTCGGGCATCGAGCGTTTGACCGAGACTGGCGTTGTGTTCACCGATGGGACGGCTCAGCCGTTTGATGTCATCGTCCTTGCGACCGGTTTTAAGACAAATTTGAATACGCTGCTGCCGAACTATACCGATGATGCACAGGCGCTGAAAGCCTCTACGCCGGGGTTATATTTCTGTGGCTTTAAAAATCCGGCGACGGGACTTTTACGCGAGATTGCGATTGAGGCCCAACAGATCAGTAAGGAGATTGCCGCTAAAATTCCAGTGCATTAATCTGAGTACAGATGCTTATCCAATTTGGCCTGATAAACAGGTGATAACAGGTAACAATTGCGGAGACTATTACGGTTTTTGACCTGCTTTGCAGGTGGAGCAGGTAAAAAGAGGCTGTTTTGAGGCCATTTATGAAGACAACGCTTGGAAGTTCAAACCCAATTCAAACTAAAACCAGTTGACAATTTTTGAACTTTTGTTCTAAAATAGAAGCAGAAATAGAATCATTTTGGAGAACGCCACATGTCACTTACTGCTAGCCAATCATCACTTAAAATATGCAGCAAAGTTGGCAGCGGCACACCCTATTGTGCAGCGGTGGCAGCAGCCGAGCCATCCGCCGCGTTTGTGTCATTTCAGCGGCACTAGCCGAGCCTCCCGCCGCACAAAAATGTCAATTCAGCGGATTACTCCCTCACATCCGCCTGCCATTTCGGCGGAAGTATGGCAATTTCTGCCATAAATGCCATAACAATTGCAATACTTGCCATATTTTGAACGTTTTCAACGTCCATAGTACAGGCGCAGGATTTTCTCGGCAGGTTTGTTGTGAGGTGTATAAGTGCGGTCATTCGGGCCACCTTGATCGGGCTTGGTCGAATATGACCACCAGAACATACCCTGCAACCACGGTTTATCCTCGAACACATCAAACAGCGCCTGATAACAATCGGCCTGTTCTTGGACATCGGTCGCGCCATCCAAACCCCAATAACCCGGCACCCGCGCCGCCCCATCGATGCTCAGATAGCCGATTTCAGTGAGGATAATCGGGCGCTTCCACCGTGATGATAGATTTTCCAGCGCCGCGACCACCGGCTCCCAGCCGAGTTGGAGCTGCGCCAGCGTCGGCGTGGTGCTGACCGTCAGCGCGTAATAAGCATCGATACCAATCGAGTCCAGCGCGTCCCACCAACTAAGGGTTTCCGGCTCAATATAGGTGAGTGCCGCGTAGGTCAGCGGCCCGTGATAAATCTGCCGGATTTCCGCGATCAATTTACGCCAGTCGGCCTCGCGTCCGGTGGTGGCTGAAAGTTCGGTGCCGATCACAAAATATTCCGCACCGTTATCCTGTGCCAGCTTCGCGTAGTGCGTAATCATCTGTGTGTAATTCGCGAACCACGTCTGCCACTTGCCTTCATCTGAACCGTAATTGATCTCGTGCCGCCCGACCGTGGCATCATTGGGATCAACCAGATTGATGTGTGGCTTGAGCATGACCTTGAGTCCGGCTTTGTGCGCCGTTTGCATGGCATGTGCCAGTTCGTCATCCGTTGCCGTGAGATCCTTGGTGTTGCAGTCGATGGTGGTCGTACTGAGCGAGGCTTGATTGCACTTAACGATTAGCGCGATCCAATTCGCGCCTAAGGGCTGGATGATTTGGCTGAGTGTTTGGTCGGATTCAGGCGTGTTGAACTCACCATTCCACCACGACTCATAGGAGATGCCTTTGAGGAAGCTCGACGGGAAATGTTCGGGCACGGCTGTCGGTACTAGCGGTGGTGAAATCGGGCCGAGAAACAACAGAAATACCACCAACAGCCCACAAACGCTGCCGATAACTGCGCCTGCTAACATCAGGCAGGAACGCCAAATCGGGCGGTGAGTTCGGTTGCTCCACCACCGTCGCACTTTTCCAAGCATATCAACAAACCTCATCCCGTTTTTTTGAGGGTTATTATCCTAAAACACGAGAGCCACAGCGATGATAAAAATGCCGAGGCCGATATAAAAAGCCCGCGCCCCATTGCGTCCAAAGACGTTGACGAAGAAGCGGGCACGCCAATTGTTCATAAACCAGTCCCAATCTAAGATGCCAGCCACAATTGAGAATAGGCCAATGACGATCATCAGTAGAAGAGTCATACTTTTCCTGTAGAGGATGTCTAGCGAATATCAATACGATCAGTATAACCCAACTGCCTGAATCGTCAGTTAGGAACGCATTCCCAGACTGACCACAATCAACACCACGCCCAACACGGCATAAACCACCCGCGAGCCGCGCCGTCCGAACAGCCGCAGCATCCAGCCGATCATAAACCAATCGCCACTGCTGACCGCGCTGAACAGAAAGAACACGCCCAGCATAACTCCGACAACCCACTGATTATCTTTTTGCATATCGTTTGAGGGGTACTGATTTGAGAGAGCGATTTAAAGCCGAATCGACTTCGATTGCGTTTCTATAAATCTCTGCTGTGGTTGAACAAATAAATTGCACATGTTTCTGTCTTAAGGAAACGCGAAAATCATGATCAAATAAGTCTTTATCAGGGTAGGTTATCATGCGATGTATATCTTTGATGTAAAGGATGATAGGACGCGAGTTAGCGAGAATTTCCTCGACGATTTTGTTGAAATCTGCCCGAACCTGAGTGCTGGTGAGTAAATTTTCAACCTGTAAGGCGACAATCTGCACATTAGTAAAATTATCAGCGTTTTCCTTAGCAATCCGAATGGCTATACCTTGTATGACATTTGGTTCAAGTCCGTTGTCATGTTCCATCAAGATAGCGCTGTACTTTTGCTTCCATCCGAGGATTTGAAGCACACGAAGTTCGTAAGCATCATCGCGTTCCAAAGGATGCAGCAAGTCATTATAAGCCTGCAACGTGAGGTCTTGTCCATACTCAGCAAGAGTGGTTGGTAGTTTTTCTGACATAAGCCAAATGTGTTCCGAATTCTCGCTCATGATGATCAATCTGCATTACATATCAACCGAACTTCACCACGACTTTACCTGTGCTTTTTCCTGTATGGAGATATTCCACCGCGTCGGCTGTTTGTTCAACGCCTTGGAAGTGTTTGGGATCGACTTCGACTTTCAACTTGCCAGACTGATATAGGTCAATCAGTTTCGCCATTTCAGCCGGTACTTGCCGGATAAAGTGGAGTAAGAACATCGCCCGTAAAGAAGCGGATTTGCTGAGGAGGATGCGATAGATTCGAGGCTGCGTGACCAAATCCGGTTGGGATATATACTCGCTGATGTAACCGATAATCACCAGCCGACCGCGCACGGCTAAATTCTCGACACAGGTATCGAACATCGTCCCACCAACCGATTCATAAATCAGATCAATCCCGCGCGGATATTCGGATTTTAACACTGCGCCGACGTCTTCCCGCTTGTAGTTAATCACACGGTCACAGCCCAGCGCCTTGAGCAGTTCGGCTTTGTCGTCTGAGCTGCACGTTCCGATCACTGTGTTACCAGCCAACTTCGCCAACTGCACCGCGAATTGGCCTGTGCCACCAGCCGCCGCTGTGACCAGAACCGTCTCGCCCGTTCGCATATCACCGACTGTGTTTAATCCGAGGGCGGCTGTCACACCACTGACCACCAAGGCCAGCACTTCGGGCGAGGCATCCGGCACAGGCATGGCAAAGCGCGAACGCACGGTCACGTAATCCGCATAACCACCTAGCGCCGTTGATACCACCTTATCGCCTACTTTGAAGTCGGTCACTTTTTCGCCGACTGCCACCACTTCGCCGACCATTTCTGCACCTAAATCAATCGGCGGAGTCGCGCCGGGGGTATATAAGCCCGCGCTGATATTCACGTCCGTCGCGTTTACACCTGCATATACGTTACGGATGGTGATTTCGTTGGCGGATGGTGGTTTCAGTTCCACCTCAACAATTTTGGAGGCTTCACGGAAGTTGTTGCTGAAGTGATCCGCAATGATTTTGCGGTAAGTGTTGGGCAGCATAAAGAAGGTCTCCGGTCGTCAGTTGGACGGTGGTTGTCAAATCGAATATCTGTTGATGATAACACGCTGGGGGTGGCCGAGGTTCGTCTTATTCGGATCGTTCAAATATCCAACATGCATCCTCGGCACTTAGATTTGTCTGCTGGACACAAGCGCGTTTGAGTACAGGCAGAATGTCAACGGGCGTGCAGCCATAGATGCCGGATGCCCACGCCGGATTGGCTTCAACAACTGCCCATCCGCGCCCGTTAATCAGGCCGACATCTAAAACGAAGGCTGGAGGCAAATCAACCGTTTGGTCTTGCAAAAGTCCCACCACAAACTGTGAGACTTCAGCCTGTGTCGCCGTTTCAACCGGCCAGTTCCCATCTTCATCGC
>JACDGI010000605.1 GCA_013821665.1 Anaerolineae bacterium | reverse complement strand
GGTTTACGCTGTCGGCAGGCTTATTCGCTGCCACGCCGCCGAATTTTATTGCTGCTTTTCAAGTCCTTCTGGGGTTGTTGATCATCAGCCAAAGTTTGTTGGCGATTATCCGGCCGCGGGCGTGGGTCTTGCGGGCACTGGCTGTCCTTTTGTTGGTGAACGGCGTGTGGAGTTTGATTATCTTGCTGCTGCCGGGTATTGTGGGTATCTTTTTCTCTATCCATATCCTCTCCATTTTGTTTGCCCTTGTGCTGTTGATGTGGGCATACCGCACCTACCGGCTGTATCGTATTTTCTCCGCCAGACCGACACCTAAGCCAACACGGGCATTGGCCCAAACCTACGAGCGCATCTGGGAAGGACTGTCGCATCCCACGCCGGACTTATCGCCCGAATTACTCATGATGCAGTTGCAGGGTAATCGCTACTGGTGGAATGGGATTTTGCTACCGGAACGCATTGTGTTGGCACATAAACGTCGGCATGTGCTGATCGTGGCCGATAGGCCTGATTTTATTGTGCTGCCGAATAATCCTAAAACGGCTGATCGCGATCAATTTGTGATCTTTGCACAGATCGGACTGGAAGCTTGGTACGGACGAATCTATCAGGGTAGTTTTCAACTTTATCAGCGCTGGAAAGGGATGGAGTCGCTTCCAGCCGAGATTGAGACTCGGATTCAGCGCAGCCGACGAGCGCGCAAATTTGTGCAGCTCTCTTGGTATGTGCTGATCGTGCTTATCATCTTTTTTTATGTGACATCGTTCTCGACGTTTCTCAGTTTGCGCTGATACTTATGTTGAAACGCCTAGCTAAAATCCTGCTCTCACTAATCGCCATCCTGATAATAGGCGCGATCATTGTCGTCGTGGGTGGCTATCTGTTGATCACACACGTAACCACAGTGAATGCCTCTTCCACCCTGACGGACTTGCCCCTCAACACATGGACGCGCATTGACCTCAGCGCCAAAACCATGTGCAGCGATGGCTCGGACTATCGCATTTATGCTCGCCGCGCTAAAAGTGATAATCTCCTTATTCATTTCGCAGGTGGCGGCATGGCGTGGGATGCTAAATCAGCCTCTCAACCCATCACCTTTGGCGGCTCTGGCGGATTCTACTTCCCCAATATTTGGGAAATTATCCGCGCCACACTCGGCGGTATCTTTGCACAAGATAAGCCTAAGAATCCCTTTGCGGATTGGAACGAAGTCTACATTCCCTACTGCACAGCAGATTTCCACATCGGTAACACCAGCATTAACTACACGTTGGATAATGGCACCAAGATCACTATCCACCATAACGGTCGCCAGAACGTCACCGAGGCGTTGGACTGGATTTACACGACCTTTAAACAGCCGCCTAAATTGGTCGTTTCCGGTGAAAGTGCGGGTGCGTTCGGTTCCACCTTTTGGGTTCCCGACATCGCTTCGCATTATCCCCAAACCGCGACCTACAACCTTTCGGATGGCGCTTATCTGAACACGCCGTTGTGGGCAAATATCGTCAACAACGTCTGGCAAGCCGATACAGAAAATACACTCGGCTTCACGCCCGCTGATAACCTGATTAACAGTGCTTATTTGCGACCAACTCAGCCACATGTCACCTACTTACAAATCAACACCCTGTATGATGGCACCCTGACTTATTTCGCCTCGGTACTCAACGATAAACCTTACGACGCTGCTTTTGCCGAAGCATGGTCACAGGGGATGCGTGCCTCGGTCAAACAAGTGTCGCAATCTAACTTAGATTACAATTATTATCTGACGGATTATGGCTTTGATAAGCAAGCCAACAGTACCCCGCACACCAGCGTTTCGGGTGATTTATTTTATGCCATCCAACAGGACAATATCGCGCTCGTGGATTGGGTACAGCGTGTGGTTATCAACGACGAACATCTTTCCGTTGGCTCCGAGTTTTTGCCGTAATTTCCTACCAGAGTATGACTATCTTTCGTCTTAAACTCAGCACTCAGCACTTAGCACTCAGTACTATCCTCTTCCTCTCCGCTTGCCAACCGGCCACACCGACCCCCGCACCGCTGCCCACGTCTGCATGGGGGCCGGTTATCACGCTGGCTCAGACCGAGCAATCGGATGCGCCCGCCCTGAATGTTGACGAAAAAGGCATAACCGCCGCATGGGTTAGTTCGGCTGAAGAGGGTGTGTTTCAAGCCCTTCGAACCGTTAGCAGCGAAGGCATGAGTGATCCGGTTCAAATGCCACTGCCGGTGCGTCCATATGCCCAACAGTTCGCGCCAGCAGGAAATGATCGGTTGCATCTGTTTTGGCTGGACTCGAATGTCAACGGCGAAACGCGCCTGTTCACCTCACTGCTCAATTCCAGTCTTGAACGCGACCGTGATTGGACACTGCTAACCGAGGAGTCCACCCGTCGTTATACCCTCTTACCAACTGATGATGGTGGCGTGTGGGCGATTTCGTCTGGCAGCTTGTCAAGCGAACCGGCGATTTTCGCTCATTTTGTGGATGGTGATGGTCGTTGGCGCTTAAGCGATAATTATCAGCTTTCCGATAATGCTGATTGGCCGGCAGTTTTGCAGCGTCCTGATGGCCTTATCAACCTCTACTGGCTGCGGAATACGGATGGCGCGGTTATGGAAGCCAGTTTTATCGACGGGCAGATTGTTAATCCGCAACCGCTGGTTGATGGTGTGCTGCTCAACCCCGGTGATCGTTTGGATAGTTTTACCGCCGCGCGTGATACCACCCAGTTTTATCTGTTTTGGAATGTCAGCCGCGCCGATGGTCGACATGAAACGTGGCTGACGAGCGCTGCACCCGATGCGACCAGATGGCCGCCGCCAACCCGCTTAAAAATCAATATTCCCGATAACCTTGGCGATAACGCTCCGGCCAACACCATTTTTGACAGTGGGTTTAACGCGGGCAAAGTTTTTACAGCCTCCGATGGTCGCGATAATGTCAGTTGGGTCAAACCCGCTGCCGGTGTTTTTCCAGTCATGCCCGTTGCCGCGCAGGTGGATAATCAAGTCGCTGTTATTTTCTTGCAGGCAGGGCATATCGTCGGTTATCGCCCGCTGAACATCGAAACCACCTTGGTTGGATTGCCCAATCTTCAAGTTGACCGCGACCTTTATCTCTACCTCTCGTGGGCACAGCCTGAACTCGCCGGTTATGCCAATCTCCAACTGGCAACTCTTAAATCTGCTGCTTGGTCATGGGCACAAAAATAATTTGACTGGTTGAGGAACTCCCTTTGCGTTAAATTCTTTTTTCCTATTTTAGCCACCCGTATGTACTCAGCCGAATACCTTTATGCTATGATTACGATGTTGTTTACGCCGTTGGAAAGGGTCTTTATGCCGCCGGAGAAATCCGACCTTACCCAGTCAAAATCGGTTCAGGATTTCCTGAAAGCCGTTTATAGCCTTCAACAGGGTGGCGAACGTGTCTCTACCAATGCCCTTGCTGAAGGATTGGCCGTAGCCGCGCCCTCTGTGACGGATATGGCACAGCGCTTGGTGACGGCTGGCCTCATTGACTACGAACGCTACAAAGGGGTACTGCTGACCCATGCGGGAGAAGCAGTCGCCCTCAAGATGATTCGCCGTCATCGCTTGATCGAATTGTATCTCGTCAAAGAATTGGGTTATACGCTCGTTGAAGTTCATGCCGAAGCCGAAAAGGTGGAACACGCCGTATCAGACCACTTTATCGAGGCGCTTGCTGCCAAACTGGGCGATCCTGAACTTGATCCGCACGGCGAACCGATTCCCTCGCCGGACGGCACAATCATCAACCGTGAAATTACCCCGTTGGTCGAATGGCCGCTGAACACGCCAGCCGTTGTTTCACGCATCAAAGCCGACGACCCCGAAATGCTCCAGCACATTCTGGAACGTGGCTTCAAACTCCAAGCCCATGTCGAAATTCTCTCTCGTGACCCCTTTGATGGGCCAGTCATGGCGATGGTCGATGGCAAGATGCGGATTGTGGGGCATCAAGTCGCGGCCTGTATCATGCTTGAGGGAGAATCGGCGTGATCGACAGCATGTATGATGTGATCATCATTGGCGCAGGTGCGGCTGGCCTCGCTGCTGGACGTAAGCTGCATGATGCGGGTAAAAAAATCCTGATCATCGAGGCGCGAGATCGCATCGGTGGGCGCATCCATACGAGTTATGATTTTGTCGATGGCACACCCATTGAACTCGGCGCAGAATTCATTCACGGCGAACATGCTGCCACCCACGAACTCGTCAAACAGGCTGGTCTACACACGATTCCCGTTGATCGCTACGGCAAGCTGCGTTGGGCACCGTACAGCCTTCCCGCCGTCCCATTGGCTGAACTTCCAACCGAACTTCGTGCCACGATTAGCGGCCTGTTTATGCATTATCGTGCGCTGCCCGACCACGCCCCATTGCCCGATGTTTCCTTAGCCCATTATCTGCGTGAACGCGGCTGGAATGAAGAAGCCTTGAAGGTGGCGGATGTGCTGCTGGCGCAAACCTGCTGTGCCACGCTGGAAACTTTAAGCTGTGCCGATCTCATCCGCGAGATGCGTGTTGACCATGCCGGTAAAGAAGAATTCCGCATCCGCGAAGGTTATGGCGAGTTGCTGAAATGGTACAGCCGCGAATTGCCGATTCAACTCAATACGGCGGTTCGTGATGTCATCTGGGGTGAACAAGGTGTAACCGTCGTCACCACCCGTGAGGATTACCGCGCCCACCGCTGCATCATGACGGTGCCAGTCAGCATTTTGGCGCGTGGCTCCATCCGGTTCAATCCGCCGCTCAGTTCCGAAAAGCAGCAAGCTGTCGCTGCCTTCCGCACCGAAGCCGCTACCAAGCTCATCTACCGTTTCCATGAACCTTTTTGGGACGCGGACTTAACCTTTATGTGTCACACAGGTTTGGCTTCACGCTGGTGGACACCCGCTTATGGACGGGATGGAGCAGCCGTCATCTGTTGTTTCGCCACTGCTGAAAAAGCGCAAATTCTGGATGAGCAAGAAGAAAATCGCGCCCTCACATGG
>JACDGI010000604.1 GCA_013821665.1 Anaerolineae bacterium | reverse complement strand
GCCTTGGGTCATGTACTTCGACGGCTCAATCAGTCTGCACGGAACTTACTGGCATGATAATTTCGGTTATCGCCGCAGCCACGGTTGCGTCAACCTCAGCATCAGCGATGCCAAGTGGTTGTTCAATTGGACGGCAGGCGCGACACCCAATCCCAACGGTGACATCACTAATTATGTCTATGTGTTTAGCACCGGCAAATATGGTGAACCGCCGCACGGTTTGAAGAACGCCTAATCGTTCTATTTGAGATGTCATGTAGGGGCTTGCCGCTGGCAAGCCCTTTTGCTTTTAAATACACGTTTAGATGGTTACAGATTAGACAGCCTCAAGTGCGGCAGATTCTGCTTGATTAATCCACCGATGATTACTCACCCCTTAGATGCACCGCACGCGGATCACGTCCGAAAGCAATGCGCTTAGCCCACGTCGTCGGGAACATTTTAAGCTCGCTAATCGACATCGCTTCTGCCGTTCGCATTTTAAAACCATTGGCCGCCAGCACATTCTGAACCTGACTCGCCCCTTCCTCAAATGACCAACCAGCCTCTGCCAACGCGCCACCGTTCAAGCGCACATCGAGCGTTGCGTTTGCTTGTGCAATCATCCCCAAACCATCAAACAATGCCGCATCATCCACTAGCAAACTTTCCAACAAACTGCCCCACGGAAAGTTAATCGTGATCTGCGTGGCTAATCCACACAGTTCGAACGGCAGTGCTTGGGCGTTGGCGATCATAAACAGCGCGTTTGATGATACGCGGCGTGAGGTATCAGTTAAGTTTTCGCGACAGGCATCAACACCCATGACGAAATCGTTCGGGCAAGCCTGTGCCCTATGCTGTACGAAGCGTCCGTCACCCGTGCCGATGTCGATATGTAAGTTGTCGTAACCCTTGATGCGCTCAGCCAATCCCGATACGTCTAAGAACGAGGCGCATTTGCCTCGAAGTATCTCCATTTGTATTCTCCTGTTTTGTCATGTCTTGCGATGAAATGCGTGAAGACAAAACAGGCAGGCGGCGCACGGGCACGATGTGGAACGCAAAAAACTCGGCGATGTCAGGCACCGTCGAGATCATCCGGCTCAGGTTTTAGATGGACACATATGAACGTCAAACAAGCCCATGAGAGGGCCGGGGAACACGCGTAACTTAACTTACCGCGTGAAGACTAATTGGGAGGGTGAATCAACTTGTGCATGATAAAAACTTTCAAAACCCTGATGTTTTCTTTTGTAGGGGAGGGATTAATCCCTCCTGTATAACAAAGCGTGCCGCCAAAATGCTTATCCCAGATTCAGGTTAGCCAAATCATAGCGCAGCATCAACATATCGCGCATCAGAATGCCATGTTCATAAACTGGCATTTGAAAATAGCTGAAGTAATCGTTACGCACCGAGTCCATCCGAAATCCGCATCTTTGGTAAAAGGTGATGTTCTCAATGCTGGTGTTGGCCGTGCCGACCATTAACGCCTGTATTGGCTGCTGCCGTGCCAGTTCGACGAGCTGAGCAATCAGCGCTTTGCCATAGCCCTTGCCACGATCTACGCTGCGAACGGCGATATAGATGATTTCACTTTCGTCAGGCTGCCAGCGCATCACCGCCCCACCGACACATTCATCCCCTACGTAGGCCGCATAAGCCGTATTTTCCGCATCATTAATCGCACTGGCGATGCGCGTGTCATCTTCGTCGGCATCATGCAAAATCGGAACCAGTAAGTTTGTATCGCGTGTAACGATGATTTCGAACTGCATATCAACCCTTGTCGACGTTTGTAACGAACGTCTTGCCTCAAATAAGCGCTACATGGGTATAGTCTGTCATCCATCCAGAACGTTACACGCGATACAAATTTAATTGGTCTTACGCGGGATAACCGCTGTCACTTCGACCTCTATCAGCCATTCGTCACCGGCCAACGCACTGACCTCCACCAACGAAGTCGCCGGTGGATTGACCGGAAATAATTTCTTGCGGATGGCACTCACCGCCCCACGCTCAGTCATATCGGTGATATACGTAGTGGCACGCACGATGTCACTCAGACGCGCATCTTCAGTCGCGAGGATAGCTGCGATATTCTTATAAATCTGCTCAGCTTGCGCGGCCATATCGTCCGCACCGACGACATTACCATCTTTATCCTCGGAGACTTGCCCCGCCAGATAAAGAAAGGTCGCATCACCGACATCGACTTTGACGAGCTGCGAATAAAGTCCACCGGGGTTGGAAACGACATGCGGATTGTGATGTGTTTTTTGCATGGCAATTAACTTTGTGTCCCGTTCGTAAACTAGAGTTCATTATAGTCAGATGAAAAGCCGTCGGTTTTCCCAATGCCAGACGATGAGTAAAACACCAATCATATATGGAAGCAGAAATAGCCCTAAACCCACCAACGTATAATCACTTTGAATGAAGGGCATACAGCCACAAACACTCACAGTTAAATAGGCTTGATACAGCAAAAACCCAATGGTTATGATCAGCCCTAAAACCCAACCCCAGCGGCGCATCTTCAGAAGACCGATACCGGCAGCGAATGCCATAATCCCCACGATTATCATAGCGATCACGGACAAAACAGTATCTGGCGTGTCACTATAGACCTGACGCGATGCCCGTTCAAGAATACCCAATATACCGGGAACGCCCAAAACCAATAACATAAATCCAACCAGTGTCAGCAGAATGGCACCCAGTAAAACAGTAATGGGTCTTTTTGCCGGAACAGGTTTGGCTTCGACAGTGGACATAATGATGAATCAGCCTCAATAAAAATGCTGGACGCAATACAATATTTGGAAGGCAAGTTTTAGAAATAAATCGGGAGCATCGATAAATGCTCCCGTATCAAAATCAATTTACAGATCGTGAATTAATACTTACGCACCAGCGCCTTATAAACGGCGGGTTGCCGGTTCTGGATGAACTGGAATTCCTCGCGGTTCTTGCGCACTTCATCGAGGTCGATACGTGCAACAGCAAACCCTTCCAGCGGTTCGCCCGTCTTGGGGTCGGTTTCGGCTGCCAGTGACGCATGGACATGACCACGCGGCCCGACGATCATGCTTTCGCCGCCGAAGGTCAGCGTCACATCTTCACCAATGCGGTTGGCCGCTGCCACGAAAATCGAGTTCTCATAAGCACGGGCGCGCACATAAGTTTTCCATTCGTCGATGTTCGCGGCTTCCCAGTTAGCGCACACACACACAATATCCGCGCCATCCAGCGCCAGACTGCGGGCGACTTCAGGGAACGCCAGATCGTATCCGATCATCAGGCCGATGTTGCCGACTTCGGTGGGGATAATCGGCAGCTTAAAGCCCTCGCGGAAGGCCATCCGCTCTTCACCGCGCAGATGGATTTTGTTGTAAACATCCAGCAGTTCACCGTCGGGGCCAACCAGAATAGCCGAGTTATACAGCACTGACTCGACCTTTTCTTTGGTCACCATACCGAAGGCGATATATACACCATATTCGTTGGCACGTTGGGCAATCAGGTTGATGGTCGGGCCGGGGACGCGCTGCGCCAATTCGGTGAAGCGCACACCCAGTTCATAACCGCTGGTGATCAGTTCGGGAAAAACGATCAAGTCTACTTTTTGTTGGGATGCGATCTTGGCGATGGTTTCCGACATCTTAACCAGATTGTCTTCAGCCTCGCCCAATTTGGGGCGCATTTGCACCGTCGCCACTGTAATTTCACGCATGGGGTTTCTTCCTTAATGCTGGTTGCAGATCATACACGACTATTGTAACGGTAGATTGTATTTTACACGACTCATGGACGGGAAAACGACGCACGAATAGTCATCGGAGGTCAAAAGTCGCCAAAATACCCAAATCCATCTACCAATTTTAGAACAAAAGTGCGAATTTTGCAAGCCAGAACACCCTTGACCTATAATGTCTCACCGCCTAATTTGTGTAGGGGCGCAAGGCTTTGCGCCCGCATTATCCTTTTCCCTCACCACCTCTAACCCCATAATCTTCGTAGGGGCGGGATTCATCCCGACCGATTTTTCGCGTCTCATCCCAAAACGAAAACGCCACATTCACAAACACCTTCGTAGGGACACGGCATGCCGTGTCTGCCACTAATCTCACTTATATTCCAACCACTTCATTAACTCCTGAGCACGATCTCTCAGATATTCATCGCTGCCAGTCAAATATTGTTGATATAAAGGCAATCCCAACCGCACTTGATCGCGAAGTTTCCATGCCCATTCAATATATTCAGCTTGCCCCTCATTTCCAAGCCACTTATGATAGTACTCATATTTACAGAGTTCACCGAGTAATCCGACTATGTTATACATTTTGTTGGCCGACTCAGTGTTTTCAAGTATTTCAATAAGAAAGGGGGTAACTTGATGGGGTAGATCATTTTGCATCATGCGCCTAGGGCCACCCCAATCCCAATGATCTTCAATCCCTTGTGGATAAAGAAGTTCTTGAAGCGATCCAAATGCTTCTGAGTATCTTTCCTCTTTTGTGTCGCTTTCATAAATGGTGCGAATGAGTTCAGGTATTTGGTCAGATCCCAGCGTGTTCCAATCAATGTTATTGAGGTTGGCTAATATCACTTTGTTTTCCTATTGATACTCTCTGCGCTCTCAGCGACTCTGTGTTTTTCCTGCATTTCACTCAGAACTCAGTACTATTATCGCTCAGGTTTATTTTCGGTTAACCCCACAAACCAATCTCCAACCATCCCCCAACCTACTTAACAAGCCCTCTCCCTCAAAACCGTTAGCGCCAACACCTCGAAACAGTTACAAAATGTTCTTCCAAAAGGTAACCTATTCGCCCCTCACCTGTTATAAAATAATCATCGGAGCCTTTGTATTGCTCCCTCCATCGCTTGCGGGGGAGGGCTGGGGTGGGGGTTCTTCGAATCTTAACATCCGCCAATCGTTGTAAATGTTACAAAACCAGCTTGTCATAACTGCAATATTTCTAACAGTTGCAACATTTTCAACATTTCGCCTGCCGCCTGTGCTGCTTTTGCCGCTTGTTGTGCATATTAGTG
>JACDGI010000603.1 GCA_013821665.1 Anaerolineae bacterium | reverse complement strand
CCTGTGGATATTTGCTGCGTGCCATCTCGATGCCACTCTCGCCGGTCTCGGCATGGAAGACTTCAAAGTTCTTGCTGACGAAATAAGTCTCCAGCATTTCAGCCAGATCGAAATCATCTTCAATGATGAGCAGACGCGTCTCTGGCATAAGATTCAGCCTCTAGTAGATGTTGTAATAGAATTGTGCATATTCGAGCCGCCCAATAAGCTGACCGTTATTCGTCACCCAGTACAGCGTTGACGAAAAATTGATCGCCCATCGCGTCGGGGGCATTACGGATGACTTCTTCAGGGGTTAATGCTGGCCCAGCAATATCCGCACGGAAAACATTTTCGAGTGGCAGCACCGAGGCCGTCGGCGCAATGTGCGAGGTGTCAACCTCTTTCAGACTTTCAAAATACTGCAAGATGTGCGAAAGCTGCCCTGCATACAGGCTAATCTCATCATCGGTTAAATCCAGCTTGGCAAGTTCCGCGATACGGCGGACTTCATCGTGGGAAAGTTCCATCTGCCTAACCCTTCAAAACATCACGCTTAATACGACACATCATAGCACACCAGCCGAAACTAAACCAAATTCAAGCCTTGGCATTAATATTTCGATACAACAAAAACTGAAAAAGGCCATAGAATAAAGTATAGATGTTATCAGCATATTAAAGCGCTGGCGTGGTCGCTGACAAATACCTGCCGCAAACATTAAAACTTATGGCTACTCGCGAACTCATCCCGTATCTTGAACTCATCGCTGCCGCTCGCCGACAGTATGTAATCGAACGAAAATCTCAAACACCGATTGAGGCGGTACGGGCGCTGGCAAGTATGCAGAAGCGCCCGCTGCCTGTATTGACCACGGTTCCGACTCATGAACAAGCACCGGTGATGCTGATTGCACAGGTGCGGGTCGCCGCTGGGGATGGTGCTGAACTCGAATCGCTGGCCCAGCATTTAATGATGGCTGGTGCCGATGCGCTGTCCTTGTTCACCGACGAAGGTTTGCAACCGCATGGCCTTGATGATCTGGTAGCGCTCACACGCGCGGTCAATCTACCCATCATAAGTCAGGATGTATTCGTTGATGAGTATCAAATCGTGGAAGCCCGTGCCGCTGGAGCATCAGCCTTGGTGCTGCGAGCCTCAACGATGGAAAACGATCTGCTGCGCACACTCGTTTCCACCACGCAGCGCAACCGTATGACCGCCGTGGTCGAGGTGAACAGCTTTGAAGAAGTGGCCTACGCCCAAAGCCTGAGTCCTTATGTCATCGCCATCAGTCAAATCGACGCATGGACAGGTGAGGCTAGCGAAATTTCCGCCGCTGACCTACGCACGGCCATTACCGGTACAACCCGCGTGATTTTAGCCGAGAGTCTGGCGACGCTTGACGATGTACAATCCGCCGTGGATTTACAGGTCGATGCCGTAATTGTCGAACCGGATTTTCTGCTGAACCCGCTCCACCGCAAAGACTTACATCATCTACTGCGTCGTAGCCCATGAGTGATGCCAACAATCAACAGCCGGACATCGAGGGTGCAATCGGTTTGCTCACCAGCCCTGATCCGCAGATGCGCCAATTTGTAGCTTATTTACTGGGGCAAGCCCGTGATCCGCGTGCTATCGAACCGCTGATTGATGCCCTGCAAGACGAGCATGTCGGTGTGCGTGGTGCAGCCGCCAATGCACTTGGAAACATCGGTGATTCGGCTGCCGTTCCCTATTTGATTCCACTTCTGCGCCATACCAACCCGCAGTTGATGGTATGGGCGGCCTTTGCCCTGACCAAACTCGGTCGTGATAGTTTCAGTACGTTGGAAACCACTTTGCAATCCGAAGATGTGGATGTGCGTCGCAGCACGATTTTGGCCTTCCAACAATTGGGCGACCAACGCGCTGTACCCTTGCTACTGGCGCTTTCCAACGATGAATCCCGCCGTTTTTCTGGTGATACGACGCTGGGTGAAGCCGCCATCCGCGCACTGCTCCAACTGGGATACAACATCGGCAATCTTCCCCCGACAGCTTAGACTCACTTTCATCGCCTGCCGAAGCCCGAATTTTTGCTGTGTTTAATGGCGCGATTCAATGGGCTACGTTAAGATTACTGTGCTTGAAGGAATATTCCACAACTCAAGTGGTTGTTTGTTAATCATCTACCGTGGGATGCGTCTATCTGGGGGCCGCCTTGAAACGTCTAGTCCTTTTAGTTCTCGGTATTTTGATGGTGATACCGGCAGCATTTGTGGTGATGCAAGACAATGCACCACCGATACACTTGCAAATGACCGGCATCAATCGCACTGCGTATCCGACGGTTGTCGTGAACGCCAATGTTACGGATAAAGTGGGTCAGCCCGTGCTGGGGTTAGGTCAGGATGACTTCGCCGTAATCGGGCCGCTCGTCAATAATATGAAGATCGTTAAGGTCGAAAATGTGACCGACGATAGTTTATCGTTCTCGGTGGTGCTGGCGATTGATACCAGCAGCAGCATGGACGGCGCACCGATTGAACGCACAAAAGAAGCCGCGATCAGTTTTATTAATTCGATTGGCCCGACTGATCCCGTTGCCATTGTTACTTTTGATAATAAAGCTCGTTTAGTACAAGATTTTACGACCGATAAAAAAGTTTTGACGGACACGATTACTAATTTGCGCTATGGCGGTCAAACAGCACTTTATGATGGCAGTGCGCTGGCCGTTGCGACAGCCGCTAACTCGCCGGTTCCACGCCGTGCCGTCGTTATCCTCAGCGATGGTCAGGAATATCGTGCTAGTGCTAACGCCCGTAGTGTCGCTCTGGATAACGCCCTTCAAGTGGGCGTGCCGGTTTATACGATTGGTGAGGGCTTTGGCTTTGACCGCAGCTTTATGACCAGTTTGGCGAATGGCACCGTCGCCCAATTCTACGAATCGCCCGATCCTGCCAAGCTCAAAGAAATCTATGATGGTTTGGCGAAGACACTCCGCAGCCAGTACATCATCACCTTGACTACCGATTTGCCCGGTGATGGCAAACTTTATCAACTGGCGCTTGAGGTCAAAGATAAGAACGGCTCGACTGCCAACGCGACCATTCCCATGCGGGCGCGTATCTATAAGCCCATTGTTGCGCTGCCGGATATTCCAAAAGATCCGATCTCCGAAAAGACGACAGTGACTGCCCAAGTCCAAAGCGACGATGGCATTACCTCGGCTACTTTCCAACTCAATAAAGATGAGGCTGTTGCCGCCAAAGCGCCTTACACCTTTACGATTGATCCGGCTGCGCTCAAGTCCGGCCCGAATACGCTGACGTTCTCTGCCACCGACTCGAATGGTGATACCACCACTGTCACGCAGGCCTTTACGGTTGCGCCCAAACCACCCACCGTCACCATCACCGGCGTGGGTGATACGGTCGATAAGGTGACCACTGCCACCATCACCGGCGCGGCTACCGAAGGCAAGGTGCAAGGCTTAATCATCAAGGTCAATGATGTGGTTGTCGTTAGCAGCTTGAACAAGGACACAACGACCGTCAAACTTGATCCATCCACTTTGCCACCCGGTGAAAACACGCTAACCGCAACGGTCACGGATACAGCTGGAGGCCACACCGACAGTTCGATCAAGTTCACGGTTCCGGCACTGCCACCCACCGTCACCATCAACGGTCTGACGGCTGGTGAATCGATCACCGAAAACCGGACTGTGACCGTGGATGCTGCCAGCCCACAAACTGCCGTCAATAAGGTGGTTTATAAGGTTGATGGTAAGACCATCGCTACTCAAACGGCTGAACCATTTACGCTTGATTTGGATGTTAAGACCATTGGTGTTGGTAACCATATTCTGTCGGTCGAGGCCACCAATGATGGCGGTAAGACGGGTAAGGCGGATGTGGCCTTTGTGATTGCGCGTCCACCCACGCCAACACCCACTGCCACATCGACTTCAACCAACACACCGGTACCAACCGATACGAAGGTGCCGCCAACTGATACCAAAGTGCCGCCCACTGCGACTGATACGGCTGCTGCACCGACGGCCACCAACACCAGCTTGCCAGCCACAGTGACTAAAACATCAGCGCCGCCCAGTGCGACAGCCAATGCCAGCGAAACCGCTGCGGTACAGGCGGATTTGTCGACGAACCAAGCCGCTACAAGCAGCGCTCAAGAACCGACTGATACCAAAGTATCACCGACGGACACGAGAGTTGCCGCCACGAGTACCACTGCACCGACCGATACCAAGGTTGCGGCGACGAACACTAAAGTCCCGCCGACCAGTACCACCGCACCAACGGATACGAAGGTGCCGCCAACCAATACAACTGTGCCGACCAAGACGGTCACCGCGACCACCGAAGCTACAGTTGAGGTTACGGAGGCCAGCACTGCCGAAGTCACCGAGGCGGCGACCGTCGAAAATACGGCTGAAGTCACGGAGGCCGTGACTGCTGAGCAAACGGCTGAACAGACCGAAGTTGCTTTAGGCGCTACCAGCACCACGGTTGCCACTACGACCAAGGAAGCCACGGCTGTTTCGACCAACGAATCGCAAAATGTGCCGACCTTTACACCCATCCCGCTCACGGCGGAAAATCAGGGTGCGGTTGGGCAGGCTCAAAGTCCACTGCTGATTGGTGCGACCTGCTTGTTAGGTCTGCTGCTGCTGGCAATTGTCTATTGGTTCGCGGCTCGTCGTCGTACCCGCTAATCAGATACGAGAGCAAATGCACTTCGTAGGGGAGGGTCTCTGACTCTCCCATTTTTTGATGACTCAAAAAGTGGTAACTTCCCAAATTCCATGTCTACAAATGTTTCCATCAAACTTCTGGCAGATTACCCCCATCTCTTTTCAGCCGTCGGTGAACTCCGTTGGCAAGAATGGGGTCGTCCACCGGAACCGGAACGTCTGGATTGGTGGGTAAATATCACAGCATACGAAGCCGGACGTGACCATCTTCCCGTTACTTGGGTAGCGATTGACGAGCATGGTCAGGCAGTTGGCGCGGTTGGTCTTGGGGAGTTCGACATTGAAGAACGACGCGACCGTACGCCT